>JAJYOH010000073.1 GCA_021796315.1 Chloroflexota bacterium | reverse complement strand
AGTGCGCGCCAACTCTTCCGTCATGATATTAAATGCATCGGCGAGATCACCGAGCTCGTCATTTGCCCAACGTGTAACGCGCGGGGAAAAATCACCTTTGGCCACAGCTTGTGTTGCATTTGCAAGAACAAGAATGGGGCGCGTCAGGATCCATGTCAACAACGCCGCGACCAGTATGCCTATTGCCGAAACAAGTACGATGGTGAGCAGAAACTGCACTGTCAGCGTGGAAACCGCCGCTCGCATGGAAGCATCTGAAAGTCCGATACGAGCCGTGCCGATTTTTCCATCGAGAATAGGCACCGCCGTGTCCCATGCCAGGCCTTCGCCAGTCTGGATCAAAACGGTGTGATGATGTTCATTCGGCAGGGCAGAGTTGAGGGATAAAAGATTGGGAGGAAACCCGCCTTGGAATGTATTTGCTATTACCTGCCCGTGCGCGTCAACGAGAAAGGCATAACGCACATTCGGATTGTTGGCAATCGTTTCATCCAAAAGGTCGTGCAAGCGAAGCAGGTCGTTGAGCAGGATCGGGTCGGTGGAACGGGCGGCAAGGTCGCGCGAGATAGAAATGCTTTGTTCTTCAAGTTGCGCGGTCATACTGGCAGTCAGGGCATTGCGGGCCTGGATGGTGGCAACAACCCCAAACAGCACAACCAGTCCCAGCACGATGCCGAGAATTTTGGTGCGGATGCTGACCGCGCCTGCGATGGCCCAAAAACGTCGAACAAGTTTCTGAAATATCATGGGGTTGTTGGAACCGGAATTGCGCCCACCAAGGCACGCACACTTCCATAAGCACTATCGTCAATCAGAACAAAACGGTCCACTTCAATCGCAGACAATGCCTTGCGGGCGGCTGGATCGTTTGCCATGTTGAGCAGGAGCGATTGCAATTCCGCTTTGACTTGAGGACGGATAAACGGACTAACCACCACAGGCGGGATTCCGAAATCGGGCGATGTTTGGATGATGCGGATTTTATCTTTCAGGGATGGATCGCGGGTGAGGGCAAACTCGAAGACGAGCGAATCGACGGCGGCTCCATCCGCCAACCCGCTGGCCACCGCTCGAATGGCTTGATCGTGGCTGTAGGTAAAGAACGTACGCGCAAAGAACGCTTCAGGAGTAAAACCAAGCTGCTGAACCAGATAAGTGGGATAAACCCGGCCTGTCAAAGAGATGGGATCGGTGAACGCAAAGACCTTGCCGCGCAAGTCAATCATGTTTTGCGCTTTGCTATTCACTGGCACAATCAGCAGGGAATTGTAGGTTGTTTTCCCTGCCACCTGCGGCGCGGCCAGCAATTCCATTCCGAAGGAGTCATGTCCCTGCACGTAGGCGCTGGTGCACACGAACGCCAGGTCAACCTCGCCGTGTTCGATTAAATCGTTGATCTCCAGATAAGTGCGACGCTGCGCGAGTTCCACGGGACGATTGAGTTTGGTTTGAAGATACTGCAGAAACGGGGAATACGATTCAAGTGTGCCTTCGGGCGAGATGACCGCCGCGACCGCAACGCGCAGGGGAACCGCTTCGTATCCTTCCGGGGTGGGTAGAGGCTGGAGATTATTTAAATCCACATGCCCCGCGACCTTCGTTTGCGGATTCGTTGCGCAGGAGACGAGAAACATGGCAATCAGCAGAAGAAAGATTTTCTTCATGACAAACCCTTTCGCCTATGAATGTAGCAAATCGGACAAAAGCTGTCCAGTGATGAATATCACCGAATCGCTATTCACCAGGCTTTGGAATGTAATCCCCTTCCACCCATGCTTCGCCGTTAGTTCCGATTTCTTTTTTCCAGACGGGCACAATTTCCTTTAAGCGATCGATACCATAGCGCGCCGCATCGAATACTCCAGTATCTCGATGTGCAGATGTACAGGCGATCAGGATGGTTGGCGTGCGTGGATATAAGCGCCCGATCCGCTGGACGATGGCAATCCCTTCGATGGCATCCCATCGCTCCCGTATTTCGTCTGCGACCTGCTTCATCTTGGCTTCTGCCATTGGCTTATAGGATTCATATTCAAGATAAGTTGTCTCATGTGGGTTATCACGAGAGGTAATTCCGCGCACCATGCCTGTGAAGATCGCCGCCGCTCCTGTGGAGGAAAGCGTGATTTGCTCGAGCAGTTCATTCAAGTCAATTTCGTCTTCGATGATGGAAAAGATGGTTGGATTGTTCATGATCGTTTAGCCGCCAGAAACCGGAGGAAACAACGCGATCTCTGCGTGTTCGGGGATAATGGTTTCATCGAAAACGTATTCGTGATTAATGGAAACGAGTGTATGCGTCATCAATCCCTCCAGCGCGGGATATTTTTCAATCAACAACGTTTTGAACTCCGTCACATTCATTCTAGGCGGAATTTGCAGTTCAACCGATTTGACTCCCGCACGGTCGCGCAGGGTTGCGAAAAATAGAGTTTTGACCTGATTCATGTCATCCGCCAATTTGACTCATGCCGCGCTGCGAACCAGCAGGCACAGCAGCGAGCATATCGTGATGTTCGGGTTTTTGCGCGACGGCCTGCTGAAAGAATTCTTCGAGCGACTCTCCACTTCGTACGGCATCGCGCAGAGAAACTTCGGCAGGAAGTACCAGGCAGGAACGCAATCTTCCATCCGATGTTAACCGCAGGCGATTGCAATCCTGACAGAAGTGTTCGCCCAGCGGCGATATAAAACCGACCGTGCCAAGCCCGCCCGGGATGCGGAATGTTCGTGCGGGACCATTGCTGATTGGAGAAGTTTCAGGTTGAAGGTTTAAGGTTGAAAGTTGAGCCCGCATTTCCTGCACTGAAACGTAGCGCTCAGCCGGCGCGGGGAAGCCTTCGCCCCAATCCTGAGCATTGCCAATCGGCATCACTTCGATGAAGCGCACGTGCCAGTCGTTCTCCATTGTCAGGCGCGCGAGCGCGGGCAACTCGTCAGAGTTGAGTCCGCGCACAATAACGGTATTCAGCTTGAGGGGCGCGAGCTGCGCGCGTTCGGCGGCCGCGATTCCCCTCCAGACGCGGTTCAAATCTCCCCCGCGTGTGATGCGCCTGAATTTGTCGGCATCTAAAGAATCCAGACTGATGTTGACGCGCGTCAAGCCTGCATCCGCAAGAGGTTGCGCCAATCGTTCAAGCAACATTGCATTCGTGGTGAGGCTGACTTCTTCGATATTTTGGATGGATGCAATGCGGCGTACGATTTCGACGACCTGTGGATGAACAAGAGGCTCGCCGCCCGTGAGACGCACCCGCTTCACTCCGCCCTGTACGGCTGTTTTGACAACCCGGGCGATTTCCTCCACTAACAGTTGATCGGCGCGCGCCTGCCATTGCAAGCCTTCTTTTGGCATACAGTACACACAGCGCAAATTACAGCGATCGGTGAGCGAGATGCGAAGATACGTGATGGAGCGTCCGAATGGGTCAATGAACATGTTTTGCTTCCCAGGTCTGAATTGCACTGAGGACGCCTTCCGCAATACGTGCGGGACGTTCGCCAATTCCAGAGATCTGTGCGTTGTGTATGCGCGGATCAACTTCAAAGGTTTTTGTTTTTTGAGGAACGGGCGCGCTATCGTGTGTCAGTCCGCGCAATGTACCAGTAATGGGTGCAAAAAGTGGCACTGAATCAATCCGAGCAACTTCCTGACCTTGCACGACCGCGTCACCGATTTGAAGCGATGTGTGAAATGTGCCAGCCAGGGGAGCATACACATATCGGTCACGCGCATGTCCATCAATTTCACGCGGCTCGCCCTGCAAAGGGCTGGTTGCGCCGCGTTCGATGATGCCCCCAAGTGTTTCCCCCCAATTCGTTTCGATGGATAGATCAGTGGTTTCGCCTGCGATGAAGTTGGGACCCAGACCGATGGTCAATTGTGCCAGTCCGAGCTGGACCTCTGGGTACTGGTGTTTTCGCATGCGCGCATCCACGAGAACGTTGGGGTGCAGGATTTCCAGGAGTTCAAAGATATCCTTTTCGACCACAGGAATGACGCGATGAGCCACCAGCACACCCCGTAAAAGATATAACCTGCTTATGGATTGCGCCTCAACGCCGTCCAGCGCAGCATGTCCGTCAAAGATGGCGTCCGTAAAGGACATCCTGCGGCGTGTGGTGGTTGGCTGTGGGATCTCATGAATAACCACGGAATATCCTGCCTTGAAAAGATGATGGGCAACTGCCGAGCCAACATCGTTTGCGCCGCGAATGAGAATGCGTAGATCGGGTTTGGTGCGATTCATTTTAGCAGGTTGTTTCATATCGTGAAACCAGCCAGCCCCAGACATGATAAAAAATTGCCGCGCTGATGAAGCCGACAGCGAGATTGCCAGTCCAAATGGAAAGAGCGAGGACGAACAGCGCGGTGAGCCATTCCCGCCAACCGCGCAGGTCGCGCGCCAGGAGCATGTGCTGAAAGCCAACATACGCCAGCAAAACACCCAGTACGGGAAATGGGATCAACCGAAAGAGACTCATACTGGCTTCGCCGCCGAATAAACCAAGTGCGAGAAAAATTCCGCCGAGCATAAGTGGAGCGCCGCCGCTGCGCGCACCAAGACGATAGTGCGCTGTCAGTCCACCGCAACCATGACAGAGTGGCACGCCGCCGATGAGGGCGGTCATGGCATCGGTGGCACCCATCGTCAGCATCAGTTTGCGCTCAGTGACACGGCTGGCTTTTTGGCCGAAGTATTGCCGAGCGGCATCGGCGGTGGCATAAATGGAGTTGCCCAGGCTGAGCGGAATTTGCGGGATGGCGAGGATGACCAATCCCTGCCAGAGCTGCGCCCAAGTGGGGATGAGCGGCAGGAATTTAGGCAGGCTAAGGTGTAGCGAGACGGCCGGGAAACCAATGTGGAAAGTGGCAATGCCAACGCCAAAAGCAACGATGCCCAGCGCGGCAAAGTCGCGCCGCCAGAATAGGAACGCCAGCAGAAAAACAGCAGCGCCGATGACGAGAATCCACAACCAAGCGATGGTTTGACCTGAAAAGGCCAATCCACCTTGCCAGGCTTCAGGGGCCTTGATGACCAATGTCCAGGCAGATTTGAACAACAACCAAGCTAATCCCAATTGAATGCCGCGCACTACCGGTTTGGGAAAGGCTTTTTGTACCCAGCCATCCAGCCCAGCCAGCCCCATACCGAGGAAGGCAACTGCGTTCCAGATTGCGCCAGTGACGATCACTACCGGAGCCAGCCCCAATGCCAGCGCCAGCGCCGAAACGGATTTGAGCGGCTGAACGGGAATGGGCAGGCGGTACACCAAGGCAACTAGGATGTATGCAAGGCCAATGCCCACGAAGACCGCGGTCGCGTCCATGCCGTTGAGGGAGATGAGCGCCAGGATGAGCGGGAGCATCACTCCCAAGTCTGCCAGTGAGCCGGAGAATTCAGCGAGGGAAAAAATGAACGGGTTGCCAGTAAGTTGCTTTTGCATGTTTGATTTCCTGCGATTTAGAAATTAATCAGAATGCGCCGCTCGATGGGTCGTTCCAGCGAAATAACCGAATGATAATAGGCTTTGCCCGCGCAGGCACGGCAGAGGGTAAGACCTTCGGCGTGGACTTCGCGCTCGTTCATGATCTCTTCGCCGCAGACATCACAGTCCACGCGAATGCCAGGGCGCGAGAGGATGGCTTTAATGGATGTGGCAAGTTGTACTTCAGTGATAACGAACATCTCTTCATCGGGCATGATTTGATAGGCCTGCATTTGCGCGAAATAGTGGCGCGGCTCGCCTTGAACACAGGAACATGCAAGTTCACGGATATCCAATCTCGGCGCGACACGCACTGCACGATCAATTTTTGTATCTACAAACGTTGCCGCTACCTTACCATAATCTTCCACGCGCAGAGTGCGATGGCCGACAGTACATTTTGTGGCAGCGATAATCCCATCGGCGAAGCAGCCATCGCTTTCGATGATAACAAGCAGGCGTTTTCCAGAGAAATCCGCCTCCAGGCCGAGGGCATCGGTCCCAGCCAGTCCAATGCGTACTCCGAGAATCTGTCTGGGGCAAAGATGATCGTGATGACTGGACGAGATATCGAGCAAGGGTTTTAAGTCTTTCATGTTGTACTCCAACAAAAGAGGTCGTCTCATAGAAAAGAGACAACCTCACCGAAAACCGAGACTGTTTCTCCTTTCCAAGTCCATCCCGTTTGCATTGGGATTTCGGGAGGCTATCCTGTTTCCAGGGTAACCCTTACCCTCCGCAGAGGCTTGTCCATTCTGCCATGACGTTGGTTTTAGGCAGAATAGATCGGAGTGGTTTGTATGGGATGAATTCTTTTTGAATTCGATCCGATTTTATGATACCGAAGTTCGTCTTGTTTTACATCATTATTCCGGATGGTTTTCTCCATCACCCTCCTGGGTGATGGAGAAAACCATAAAGCCTTATTTGGTCAGATCTTTCTTCAATTTTTCCAATTCATCAAGCACATCAAGCTCCGACTTAAGCTCACTGGAAAGTGAGGAGAAATAAGCCTTCACATTACGAACGAATTTGCCGATTTCGCGGGCGGAACGGGCCAACCGCTCCGGCCCGAGTACTATCGCTGCCAGTAACATAATGACAATTAGTTCATTGCCGCCGATACCAAAAATATCCATATCAACCTCTACTGACAATTGCCGCCAAAAGAATGCTAATCACATACAAGCCCATCAATGGAGCCATAACCAGCCCCATATTGACCGGGTCGACCGTTGGGGTCACTGCGGCAGCCACAATGGCCATGATCACCACCGCATAACGCCAGCCATTCGCCAATTGTTTTGCTGTAACGAACTTAAGTTTTGCCAGGAACATGATCATGAGCGGCATTTCGAAGCAGATACCAATCCAAAACATTAACCGCGTGATGAAATCAAAGTAATTTTCCGGGCGGACCTGCGTAGTGATGCCAAGGAAATTTGTCAGAAAAGGCACCGCCGAAGGTAACATCACAAACCAGGTAAAAGCCACACCGGCCGCAAACAAAACCGTCGCAAAGGGAACCAGGATAAGCAGCCACTTTCGCTCACTGCCCTTCAGACCTGGCAAAATGAAAGCCATAATCTGGTAGATAATGAAAGGCATACCAAGAATGAATCCACCCAACATGGAGACCTTCATAAAAATGGCTATGTTCTCTGTGATCTCGATCGAGACAAGCTTCTGCGTCCCGCCGATGGGCGTGGCGAGGTAGTCAATGAGTTGCTTAACGAAGACAAAACTGAGTGCAGTCGTCACCATCAGCGCGGCAAAAGCCTTGAACAACCTGCGACGCAGCTCGTCCAAATGCTGGAGGAGCGGCATCGAAGTCTCAAGCTGGACGCTTGCCTTCCGGTGGGCGCGGCCAAAGGCGCGCAGATAACCGCTCCAGCCGCGCGCAGGTTTCGCTTTAACCGGAGTTTTCGTATCAGCAGTGGGCATTTATTCCTTCGTGTTTTTTTCCGAGGAAGTGGTCTCTTCATCTTTTCCTGAGAGACCATCGCGGAAATCGCGGATGCCTTTGCCCAATTCGCCGGCAATCTTCCCAATACGTCCCACACCAAAGAGCAATATGATGATAATCATGATGATGATCAGTTCCGGCATTCCTAATCCAAACATAATATTCTCCTTATACGTCAGATAGACGAAAATCTTGAGGGGTGGTCAAATCAAGCTTGAGTTCCCGCAGATAGATTCCTCCGTCGCGGTCTTCCAAAACATTGGTTGATATGCCCACTTCGACATCAAGTTTATTTAACATCCTCACCTTGCTGACATGAAAAGCAAGATTCTGAGGTTCATCACTCGAAATGTAATCACGATAGCCGTTCTTTTCGAAAGCAGCTTTGGCATTTTCGGCATCCTTTCCAAAGATCTTGGCCGATTTCAAAAAATAATCACGCTGCGAGAAGTACAACACGTCAGAATTGATACGCTTCATATTCTGTTGATAAACCTGGCCTGTGTGCTTATTCTCCAATGAACAAAAATGCACACCGAGGTGAAGGCCCTCGTCCAACGCAAACTCGATCAAGTTGAGGCAATCCATCTCGCTGCCAGCTACAGGCAGGCCGCCTGCGTACCAATAGTTATATAACACACGGAATGGCCTGGCTTTGATGCGATAGCCACGGGCGCGAAATTCATCTGCGTTATTAAAGGGAAAACAAAACTCCAACAGGTTAATGCCGAATACACCCAAGCGGTCAAGTTCAGTTAGGATCACCTTCATGGATTCCAATGAGCCCGGCAGTACTGGCATCTCGACCATCACATTCGGGATGTATTCACGCGCCAGAGCGATCTGGTCGAAGGTGCGCCGCTGTGCATTGACCGTATCTTCGACGCGGATGCTGAAACGGATTTCGTTCATGCCCGCATCTTTAAAAGCCTGCAGGGTTTCGCGCTCAAGATGATCACCGCAAGTGTAAAGGCGTGTATAAACATTTGGAAAATTCTGGCGGGCTCGTTGGAAGAAACGGATGGTCTCTTCCTTGTAAAGCAAAGGCTCACCGCCAGTCAAGGCCAGATGCTGGACGCGCACACCACTCCCGCGCAGAGCATCGAGTTCGGCCACGACATCCCGCGTATGCTCGCGATGATGCTCGTACTCCTCCTGGTTCGGGTTGAAACAGAAGAAGCAATTCCGATGACATTTAAGAGAGACAAAAAAAGTATTGCTTGCTATTCCTGTTTGGCAGGCCAGACAGCCCAACGAGATTCGATTGACGTACACACTTTTGCCGTCGTTGCGAACGACCGCCCCGCGCTTTCCCAGTGCGGCGATTCTCTGGCGGACCTGCTGGCTGTCATCAGCACCCTCGATCTCGATGCCCATCTGAAGGATTTGCTGCATGAAATCCCGATAGATGTGAACATACTGCTCCGCCTGCGAACGTAATTCAGGATTTCGGATGGAGGCCAGCGTGGTCTCGTTGACATCAACGATCATCGCTTCCCTCCGCGACGACTGGCTTGTTCCGCTTGAACCCCGGCGGCAGGATGGAGCCAAACGGATGGGTGCCGCGATACTCACACAAATCGCAGAGCCTTCGGCCCTCCCGCTTTGCCGTCAATGAACCACAGCGCTCACACTTCACCAGTTCACCTGCTTGAATCACAACCGTCTGCTCGCTAAAAACATCCGCGAACGTGGGCGAAAGTTCCAGAGTTGCAGCTTCCGGGGCACAGACGTGCACACACAATTCGCAGGCTACACAGGATCGCGCCGAAAACTTCAATGTGTAGGTTGTTTGTTCCTCATCTTTTGCAAACTGTAGCGCACCAGTTGGACAGCCGCGTGCACATGCCTCGCAGGCTGTGCAGGTCTCATTAATTTTAAGGGATGCAAATCCAAAGTCGCCGAGGCTTAAATTCTTCCCGCCATCTGGAGCTGGTAAATGTCCCACTGCACTGACCATGCGCATGTGATCGCGTCCCGGTCGCGGACCTGAGTGAGTCTGTCCGTATTCCATGGCACGCGCCACGGCCACCTGTCCTTGGTAGGCTAACATGTGGAACAAATCACGCCGTGAAAGCGGCGGATTACTCGCGTTCCAAAGTGGACGTTCCACCGTCTTATCAAGTGAAGAAACACAAGTCAGCGTCTCCGCTTTATCCCATACCGTCAGAAAACTTTTTGCACGGGCTACCTGTGCTTCCACCTCCGGGCGCAGGGCTGCCCATTTGCAAGCAGCGCAGCCATCGGTCCGGGCCGCGACGCGCTCGAGTCCAAGCGCGGTCAGGGCCAGATACGCGCCGGTGCCAAGTCCAGCCAGACAACCTCGCACCTGAATCCCGATGCTTGATTCTGAAATACCATTTTTGAAATTGGGATTCGTTTCACAGACAAGTTCAAGCGCCTTGCCTTCAAAATGCGTGACCGAGTTCAAGAGAGGCGAGACTGCATCATCCGCACTATATGCGCCGACGGAACAAACTGTCAAACAGGCCAGGCAACTCTCACATTTTTTCGAATCAAGGACTGGCGGCTTGCCTGAAATGATAGCCCCCGTAGGGCAAACTGAATAGCATGCCTCACAACTCGAGAAATGATCTCTGGAATGCAGACAACGCGTTTTATCCAACGTGACAGAGGAACGATCCATCGAGGCGAAACGTTCAGCCGTGTCCAGCAGGCTCAAAGCAATACCTCTTTCGGGATTTCAACTTCGAGGAGTTCTGCTGTGGCCGCAAGTGCGCCGCGTGTGAGATAAGCAAGCCCACGATAAAAATCAGTCTCGGCATGCTTCCGGACCAACCTAGCCCACGCCGGGCCCCAGCGCAGCAAATGTTCACTCAGAAATTCGCGCTGGGCTTGCAGGTATTTTTCAAGCGCCACCAAATCCTCCGCATCCAGCGCAATCAACGCCTGCGTTGCAAGATGCGCTACAAAGGTTAGCTCGAGACCGATGTGATCGTCCGGTTCGCGATACAACCGCTCGGACTCCAATCCAAAGCGTGCATACCACTCTCGAACCTGCAAGGTTTGTTCCTGAAATACAAGGTGCCGCTCATTGAAATACACTGATTCCCAAAGCGGCGCGATCACATGATCCGTGCCGATGAAAAGATTCATTTCATCCTGTTTAAGCGCTTTAAACTCCTGCTCGGAAACGCTAGCACGATTCTCGGCACTCCAACGTTGGAGCAGTTCCAACCCATGCTGTACATCGGTTTGCTCCGAGCCAAGAGGGGACTCTGCAAAAACATCTTCGCTAATGAGGGTCTCCAGCCAGTTTTTATCGATCTCTTCGAAGAAGATTTTTCCCAGCAAGCCGAACAATAAGGTTTCCCCCATCAAAGATGGCTTCCAGCTATCCATATCGGTAAGCATCATTAATGTTTCTCCTCAGAACTTGATAGATTTCGTCTCTTTTTCCAATACCAGAATAATACAAACAAAGGAGTTGTGAATAGGGTCACAAGTGAGAGAATGTAGGTGATTAATGTAATGGTCTGGGCAACGCCAATTCCGGCCTTTTCCAACCAGTTTTGCACCTGCGCTCCCATCGATGGCTCAACGACTTCGGAAATGGGTGCTTCGGCCAATACCGGATGTAGGGCCAGCACAACGGTCCTTTCCGCCGGAATGGGCTGTGCCCCGCTCACCAATGCCACCATCTGCCCGCTTCCCACATTGATGACCGGAGCCTGGTCGCCGTTTAAGATAACTTGTGCGCTGCCCTTGCGGATATACAACCAACCTGTATCATCAACGGGGTATTCGAGCGCAAAGCCAGCGTTGAGAATTGTCACTCGCCCGATGGGCAAGGTTATGGTTAAGGGCTGTGAAGCGCCGCCTTCTCCCCAAAGCCAGCCTCGGTCGAGGCTGATCGATAAATCGCTGATTGTAGACTCGGTCTCCGGCGGAATGATCAAGTAGCCATTTCCCCAATTCATACGTTGGGTCTCCGGTCGTGCCACCAGTTGAAAGTCCTGTGACTGCAACGAATCAGTTATATGTTGTGTGTGCGAATAATACCCAGGGGCAGAGACAGTCAAATATCCAGCACCGGAAGGAAACTCCGGAATCAAGAAACTGCCGGTTGCGGGGTCCACTGCATAGGCTTCGGAAATCTCACCAACTGTCGACCATGCGAATGGCAATGAGACACCGTTCGATGCAGAAACAGTTCCAGAAATCGACACGCTTTTGGTGAGGCTGAATGCTGTACTTGCCTGAGGTGAATGGACCAGGTCAACATTTTGTTCTGTGGTCGACAGCCCATATTGTGAGAGCGAAAGTGGATCAGGCAGGACAACGTATTGGCTGACTGGAATCTGAGAAAATGAAAATTTATCCTGAGCGTCCAAGGCAACAGAATACGCGGGTCCGGTCGGAAGTTGCACAGCCCAAATCTTAGTTCCAATTAGAGCGCCAAGCCGACTCGCGCCAGTCACGATGCCCGCGAGTTGACCCGTCTGTGTACGGGCACTGAGTGTCACGGTCGGGTAAGATGTCTCGCCTGGAGTCAATGTCAAGAGGATAGGCTGGTCACTTGAATATAGTTTGCCATGATAGACTGTGGGAGGAACGTTCACTGTATAAAGAGTCGGAGCCTGCGAGAGTTGGTTGAGCAGAAGCTGAGCCACGCCGTTTTGTTCCGTAACTGCATTGCCAAACCGGGAACGCCATTCATACAATACAGTGCTGGCTTGGATGGAAAGTCCGGGCAGTGGCTGATGTGTAAGGGCATCTACCACTTCGACTGGCAGGATAGCGGCTTCGCTGGCATCCACTTTTATCCAACGTTCGTCAGAGGCTTGTAACCCGTTCGATCCATTGACGGTCACAATCAACCTCACGTCGCCATTCGGCATGGGAGCTTGTGCGCGGTAATCTGCATGACAGGGGACGCAGGCCGTACCACCGGGCTTGATGACGGGAATCCCACCTTGTGGGTTAATCGACAGATTGAACTTGAACTGTCCAGTGGGGGAAGGCGTTGTGGTGAGGGTAGCCGTATTCTGATTACCAGACCAGACCGTTAATTGCACCTGTAAGTCCGTCGCGGCAGAGGTAGCGGAATGAACCTGTCCGACTACATAGGCCGGGGCCGTGATTCCATCGCCGGCATATAAAGTCTCACCGTTCGAGGGAGATACAATCAGCACCGAGACATCACTTCCACCAACCGGCACGCCAGCATGTCCAGAGTACGGCGTATAACTTACCGGTGGAGTCACCGCTTCAGGTGAACGTGAAAAAGCCGGACACCATTCAAGGCTGGCACCGTTCGTATGACAACCCTCGCAGCGCAACTCGATCACGCGCGGCGGCTGACCCAGGCCGCGGGAATGATGGCAAACGCGACAGTCCGAGGGCGTAGCCGGTAATTGCACATCATTGCCAGTGGATGATTCTGCCGGAAGCTTTTCCAAATCCCAGAGGCAAACCGTGTTATCAGCACCACCGGATGCAAGCGTTTTTCCGTCAGGCGAGAAGGCCACCGCGTAGACAAAATCCGTGTGGCCCTGCAAAATATTCAATAAAGTTCCATCGCTCACGCGCCACAAGCGGACCGTTTGATCGACAGATCCGGAAGCCAGCTTTGTTCCATCGGGCGAGAAGGCTACGCCCAACACGCTGGCGGTGTGTCCCTTCATTGTTTGAAGCAGTTTTCCATCAGAAACATTCCACAGCCGGACCGTCTTGTCGAACGAGCCGGAAGCAAGCAGGCTACCATCCGGTGAAAATGCCAGGCAGCGTACCCAAGCGGTGTGCCCAACCAAAATATACAGCAACTCGCCATCTTCAACACCCCAAATACGGACGGTCTTATCTTCAAGGGCCGCCGCAACCAATTTTCCGTCTGGAGAAAGAGCAACGGCTCTCACGCCGGTTGTGTTTTTGTCCAGGACAAGCCGTGGGACGCCGCTGGTTGTCCAAACGCGCACCGTGTTATCGTCCGAGGCAGAAGCGAGCAGGGTTCCATCGCGGGAAACGGAAATGCTCCACACCCAGCCTTGATGTCCTTCAAAGGTGCTGGTCAGCTGGGCTTTCGGCATACGCCAGAGTTTGATCGTCTTGTCAAACAGCCCCGCCGCCAGGGTATTACTGCCAGGCAGGAAAGCAACGCTGCGCACCCACGCATTAGTCTGGATACGGTCAATGGCGGATAATTTCTGAGTGTCAAAAAGATAAATCCCCGACGAACTTCCAACCGCCAGGGAATTTCCATCCGGGGAAAAAGCCACGGCAAGTGCTTGCCCATAGCCGCTGGTGGAGAGGGTGATCGCTCGAACCGACTCACCGGTCTGGGCAGAAACAGGACTCGCATGGCGAAACGATAATCCAAATGTCAGCAGGAACAGGGAAGCGACTATCAATCGCAGCGTTGGTTTAGTCATTTCTTCCTCGTGTTAACCTGGTCAGGGGTGGGCTTATACCCACCCCTGACCAGGTTGTGATCCGGTTCAGAGCTAGATACCAATCCGGATGTGTGTTGCGTAGAAGACGAAGCGTCCCATGACCTCACTTGCCAACACCAGCACAAAAGCGCTGTAGACGAGCATGGCCCAGGATTTTTCTCCGCCTGGGAGGGATACATTGCGATGCAGGTAAGCTGCCAATATACCCGCGCCAACAAAGACAAGGATCAGCCGAATAGCGAGCGCAGCACCGTACATCCCAACTATCAGGTTAAGTATACGGATAGCCGCTGGACCTTGCGTACTTAGGAAAGCCAGATACATCGGCATTACAAGGAATTCAATGCCGAGCAGAACGATCGCAGTAATCGAAATCCACTGCAATACATTTCCGATCATACCCTGGTGGGCGGCTTCCTTTTTCAGCAGCCAGGTATAGTTGACCATGATGGCCGCCGCGCTGCCTAAAACGCCGAGCAGCAAAGTGGTCACGAAGAATGTTACCGAAGTTGCCCAAGTATTCCAGGCAGGTTGGGCGGGCAGTTGGTAGGTCATGCCCATGCAATATACATATATCAGGCCGACCACAGCCGTAACCCAACCAATGAAGGTCCGAACGATCTCGGAGCCGATCTTGCGCCACTGAAGAAAAGCGTAGACCGCCACGAAGACGATGAACGCCACCGCGAACACCACTTCCCGACTCATCCATGAGGTAGCCAAGTTCGGCACAGCACCGAGGACATGGACCAACTTGCCCAGATGAAAGAGCGAGGCGAGCAGCGCCAGGCCCATGATCGGCAGGACCAAATAGAGAGGCACATCAGTGAGGTGTGCGGCCTGTTCGATACCAGCTTTGCGGACAGCATAGGCTCGGATGATCAACATCACAAGCATCATGCCTACGGCCAGCTGTCCCAGGATCGTGAAAATCAGTAATGCCCATTCACGCGTGTTCATGTTACAGCTCCTCAAGATTCATCAAGTGACCACTAGTATCGCCCGTGGATTTGGTCACTTTGTTCGGATTGTAGACCACGGATGGATTGGTGATGCTCGGATCGGGCAGCGGGGCAGGTGCGTTGAAATTACCGTGCTGTTGCTGCAGCTCGTCCAGCGGACCAAAGTCCATTGCGCGGTACGGACAGGCCTGCACACAAGCCGGCTTCTCGCCCTCGTCGACCAAGTCATAGCACATGTTGCACTTGGACATTACACCGAGCGATTCGTTGAACTGTGGTGCGCCGTACGGACAAGCCCATGAGCAATACCGGCAGCCAATGCACTTATCCTGGTCGATCAGCACGATGCCATCCTCGCGTTTGGTGATGGCAGCTGCAGGGCAGACCTGCAAGCACACTGGATTTTCACAGTGCATGCAGGCCGCCGAGACGGTGTAGGCATACACATTGCTGGGAATCATTTGGCCTTCCTGAGGAATCCAGTCGCCGCCTTCGTACTGGAACACACGGCGCCAGCGAATCCCGGTGGGCAGGTTATTCTTATCCTTGCATGCTACCTGGCAGGCCTTGCAGCCTGTGCAGTCCTCGATGTTGACGTAAAAAGCTAGTTGTTTAGCCATGGTTCATCTCCTATAACTTCTCGACCTGAACCAGGTTGGTGTGCGCGGCAAACCCTCTTGCATATGGGGTCGGCCGGTAATTGGTCAGGACATTGCCACAACCGCGCGTGTCAACGCCATTGGCATCCGGGGTATACCAGGCACCCTGCGGCATGTTGGTAACGCCTGGGCGGATACGAGTGGTCACATAGGCGGGCAGGTGGACTTCGCCGCGGTCGTTGTAGACCTTGACCATGTCGCCGTTCTTAATGCCGCGATACTTGGCATCGTACGTATTAATCCATATCGCCTGGGGATGTGCCTCACGCAAATAATCCACATTGTCAAACGTCGAATGCGCACGGGCTACATAATGAGTGGTACTCATCATCAATGGATATTTACTGCGCAATGGGTCGCTGATGCCCTCCCATTCCGGAATGTACTTCGGAATCGCCGGAATCTCCTCGGGATTGTTCAATGCAGCCAGTGTTGGCGAGTAAATTTCGATTTTACCCGTAGGAGTAGCAAGAGGATGGGCAACTGGATCAGCACGGAAGTCGGCAAAGGCAACAAACGGTTTTCCGTTGGCTACTTTGAAGTAAC
>JAJYOH010000566.1 GCA_021796315.1 Chloroflexota bacterium | reverse complement strand
GATGGCTGAAGGCGAGATCATCGAAGAAAACACGCCCAAGGAAATTTTCGGCGCGCCGAGAGATCCACGCACGCAAGCATTGATCGACCGCTATCGCTCCGGCGGAAATGAATAACTAATGTTACGCACAGACCCGAAGGTTCGAGCAGAAAGCAAGCCTGAATTACGAAAACCTTCGGGACATTCTGCTCTGTTCTCATTCGCAACCTGACTTATGTGATAAGGGACAGAAGCGAAAGTCTACTCTTGCAATTTATGCAAAATTGGTCTATCCTTTGCCTATTCGATTGCGATACCGGTCGCATAAATCGTAAACCACATAACAAGGAGAGAGAAAATGAAAAAGTTATTTCCAGTTCTAAGTTGCCTGGTTCTTGTCAGCATGATATTAGCCGCATGCGCCACGCCAACTCCCCCGCCACCAGTTACGGTGATTGAAACAGTGATGGTTACTGAGCCGCCCACCGCCGCGCCGACGGCTGCGCCGCCCGCCCCTACGCCAGTCGCATCTGTTGACCCGTCAGCTCTGGCCCAAAAAGGGAAACTCCTGGTCTGCTCAGACCTGCCTTATCCTCCGTTTGAATCTTATGATGATAGCGGAAATCCGGTTGGTCTTGATATCGATATGGCCACCGAATTGGCGAGCCGATTAGGATTACAGGTTCAAATCGTCAACAGCGTTTTTGATTCGATCATCGCGGCTGTGACCGGTGGCAAATGCGACATCATCGTGTCGGATATGAACATCACAGCCACGCGGAACAAACAGATCAGCTTCATTCCGTATTTGAAGGTCGGTCAATCCATTCTGGTTGCAAAAGGCAACCCGAAGAATATCAACGCCACCACCGATTTGTGCGGTCAAAGCGTGGCGGCTGAAAGCGGTACAACGGAAGTCGATTACCTGCAGGGCACCAATGATTACAAGGGCAAGGGACTGGCTGCGGACTGCACGAAAGCCGGAAAGCCAGCGGTCACCGTAGTCATAACCCAGAAGGATTCCGACGCTCTTCAACAACTGCAGGCCGGTAAAGTGGTTGCGTATTTTGCCGATACCCCCGTGGCGGGACAGTATGCGGCCAAGAACCCGGATCAGTTCCAATTGGTCGGCCAGCCGATCGAACCAATGCCGGTCGGCATTGGCGTTCCGTGCGGCGGCGCATCTGACTGCACCAGCGCGCCTCTCACGCCGCTTGGCCAGGCAGTTCAGTCCGCGCTCAAGAGCATGATGGCCGATGGAACGTACGCCAAGATTCTTGACAAGTACGGCGCAAAAGACAGCGCAGTAACACTGCCATAAACCGCATCGAATGCGGCGATATGTTGCGACTAATGAATACAGGCCGGTCGGGATCATTTCCGGCGGGCCTGTATTTCTATCAAATCATAAGAATGCGAGAAACTTATGTATCATTTTGATTGGCCTATTTTCTTTCAATATATCTGGCCTCCCACTGCCTTTCATGATCCATTGATTCGCAATGGCTTGATCACCCTTATCGTGGTCAGCATTGCCGCCCAGGCGCTTGGTGTCGTCCTCGGGTTGTTCGCGGCATTGGGAAAGATGTCGAAATTTCCCCTATTTCGCTGGCTGGCTGAGGTTTATATATGGTATTTTCGCGGCACACCGCTGCTGGTTCAAATGTCATTATTATTCTTTGGACTGGGCGTAACACACATTTACGATTTCCCGGATATTAAGCTGGGCATATTGGTAATCAGCGGGGCTGTCCAGGCAGGCACACTGGCTTTAGGCGTCAACGAAGGCGCGTATATGGCTGAGATCGTCCGGGCCGGGATCGAAGCGATTGATCCCGGACAAATGGAAGCGGCAAAATCATTGGGCATGACTTATGGATTGGCCATGCAGCGCATCGTTCTTCCACAAGCCGCAAAAGTGATCATCCCGCCGCTCGGCAACGAATTCAACAGCATGATGAAGACCACTTCACTGATGGTGACCCTATCAGCAGGCGAATTATTCTTCGGATTCGAACAGGTCAACGCGCGCCTGTTCAAACCCTTTGAATTGTTCATTGCCGCTTCCATGTATTATCTGGCGCTGACCACGGTCTGGTCAATCATTCAGGCGCGCATCGAGTCCGGCCTTGGAGAGCGCAAAGGGATCGAACGCGGCCCCGGCATGGTCCAACGCCTGTTCGCAAGTTCAAGCGGTAAAGGAGCACGCTGATGAATACTCCAATTCCTGCCAATGTAAAATTAGCTGACAGTAATATCATTGTCAAGGCCGAGAAGGTCAACAAACACTTTGGTTCGCTCCATGTATTAAGAGACATCAGCCTGGAAGTGCGGAAGAATGAAGTGGTGGTTGTGATCGGTCCCTCTGGTTCAGGCAAAAGCACATTTTTGCGCTGCATCAATCACCTGGAAAAGATCAACAGCGGCCATATCTATGTTAATGGTCACATGATCGGTTATTACGAACGCAATGGTCAATTGGTTGAAGATAACGAGAAAAACATCGCTCGCCAGCGAGCCGAGATCGGGATGGTATTTCAGCGCTTCAACCTGTTTCCCCATCTCACGGCCATTGAAAATATCATGGAGGCGCCGGTACGTGTTCGCAAAACTCCGGCGGAGCAAGCGCGAGTCGAAGCTGAACGGTTGCTGACGCGCGTTGGCCTGGCCGATAAACGTGATCAGTATCCGAATCAACTATCAGGCGGACAGCAGCAACGCGTGGCGATCGCCCGAGCCCTCGCCATGAAACCAAGCTTGATGCTGTTTGACGAGCCGACCTCCGCTCTCGATCCAGAAATGATCGGCGAGGTATTGGACGTGATGAAAGAACTCGCGCATGAGATGACCATGATCGTGGTCTCACATGAAATGGGCTTCGCCCGTGCAGCCGCAAATCGAATCGTGTTTGTGGATGAGGGTCAAATCGTGGAAGAGGCAACACCGGAGGAGTTCTTCCGAAATCCGCGCGAGGAGCGCACACGATTGTTCCTCAGCCAAATCCTTCACTAAACAACAATTGGATTATTTAAGAAAAATGAAATCCCCGAATCATATCGGGGATTTCATTGTGTGCGCTGGGAGGGACTTGAACCCTCACGAGTTGCCTCACATGGCCCTCAACCATGCCTGTCTGCCAATTCCAGCACCAGCGCGGAAGCAGGGCGTATTATAATCGGCTTGCTTTTGTTGTCAAGCAGGGAAATCTTTTGAGGAGTGAATCATGACTCGCATCGTTGTTGACGCAATGGGCAGTGACCAATATCCAACTCCAGACGTTGTGGGTTCGGTGGAGGCCGCCCGCGAATTCGGCATTGAAATTATCCTGGTCGGTGACGAATCCAAGATCAGACCCGTGCTGGCCGCGCAGAATCCGGGCAGTTTGCCAATCCGAATCATCCACGCGCCCGATATGCTGACAATGGAAGACAAGGGCGAGAAATTAGCGTTCAAAGCGCGTCACAAAGATTCGCAGACATCCATGGCAATTGGCATCGATCTTGTTAAAAATGGTGAGGCGGATGTCTTCGTCACGGCCGGCAACACCGGCGCGGGGATGATCACCGCGCTATTTCGTCTCGGTCGGATGCGTGGCGTGGATCGTCCTGCCCTGGCCGGCCCGTTTCCGACCGCGACCGGTTCATGTGTTGTAGTCGATATCGGCGCCAACCCTGACTGCAAACCGGAGAATCTTTTGCAGTTTGCCATCATGGGCAGCATTTATGCCGAGAAAGTACGCGGCGTAAAAAATCCAAAGGTCGGACTGGTTTCAAATGGCGAAGAAGAAGGCAAAGGTAACGAGCTTGTAAAAGGCGCAACACCTTTGTTGAAAGCATCGGGGCTGAATTATTTTGGGAACGTGGAAGGCAAGGAAGTTATCGGCGGAAAAGTGGACGTGGCCGTGACCGATGGATTCGTCGGCA
>JAJYOH010000565.1 GCA_021796315.1 Chloroflexota bacterium | reverse complement strand
ATGGATTGGTCAGGCGGATCGTGTCGCCGCTATCCATCAGCAGAATATGGGTGGTCGATCCGTAGAAGACAGCGCGTTGTCCCGGCTGGAGCGTTTGACCTGGCAGCATGAATGTTTTGCCGCCGATGTTTGGATCGTCGCTTAGTCTCCAACCGATCAGGTTCACATTGATCGGGCCGAGGTTTTCGATCTCGATGAACTCATCGTTGACATCCACCACGCCGTCGTTATTCCAGTCGAAACCAGCGCGTGGCAGGAACTCGTTGATGACAACGTGAGCAAAGGGAGTCGGAGGGATCGGGGTCGGCGGCCTGACTTTTTCCGTTGCGGTTGGGACAGGAGAGGGCGTGAGCGTGACAGTCGGACCCCAATTTGCTTTTCCAGGCGTACCCTTCACAATATTTCCATCGTGATCATGAGCGATAGTCGAGGGATTGGCATCGGCATAAGTTGACCAGGATGTAAGCACATCGGCTGTGACGCCTCTGCGCTCCATGCTGGCATATGTGGGAGAAGCGACGCCTGCGGGCCAGGAGCCGCCGTCCGAATTGGCAGTGTCAATTAGTGCACTGGTGGAATCGATCAGGCGCAAAATTTCCCCCGCATTGTTCAACGATCCTGAAAAAGTCTGCTGGGGAGTTAAATCGTCGAACACGCTGCTGCTGCTCGCAAGCACAAAATAGCTACCTGCCAGAATCGTGCCTGTCAGATTTATGGTCGGACTGCCGTCGGTCGCGTACAACTTCCAGCCGGATAAATCTATAGGCTGTGCGCCGGGATTATAGAGTTCGATCCATTCATCACTGCTGGAGGCAAGCGTCCCCATCCAAGCCACCTCGTTGATGAGCACATCCCTGGAAGCGGCAGGAGTAGAAGTAAATGTAGGCGTGAGAGAAGGCGTGATGGTCGGTGTAAAAGTTGGTGTAACTAAAAAAGCCCAGTTTGCCCATTTCGGCGTACCGTAGATTGGATTATTGGCCGCATCCAGCGCTTCTTCCGAAGGAGTAGGGGTAGGATCAGGATAAAGCCCAATATTAGTAATCCAAGCAAAGCGGCCATCAGGAACGATGCTCCCAGAATCTTTGATGCGTTCCATGCTGGCGAAATTTGGCCCGCCACCTGCAGGCCAGGTGCCGCCAGCAGAATTGGCTGTATCAATCACAGTGCGATCAGGAGCAAAGAGATATAACGTTTCGCCGCTGTCAGAAAGTAAATCGCCATTGTAGACTTGATCCTGAACAACATCTGTGACCCGGTTATCGCCACGTTCGAGCAGATAAAAACCACCAGCATTAAGTGTGGTCGAGTTCAGCGGAATAGAAGGATCACCATCCGCCGCCTCGAGCTTCCAGCCGGTCAGATTGATACCTGTTGTGCCAGGATTATATAATTCAATCCATTCATCGTAGACAGAGGCCCTTGTTCCGGCCCAGGCGACCTCGCTAATTACCAGTGACAATGGAGCATAACTGCATTGAGTCGTAGGACTGGACGAGTTTCTAGGATTCGGAGTGCCTGTTGTAAAGTCCGTATTGTTGTCATCGGTATCATAACAACCATTATTGTTCCGAAGATCGGCTTTTGTATTGCTTGGCGCAGACGCGCCGCCGCTACCTTCGAAAAAATTAGCCCCTCCATATCCGACAAGATCAATAATGCTGGCAAGTTCTGATGGGGCGCAGGGCGCACTTCCACCATTGCACGGAAGTCCGGTCGTAGTGTTAGCTAAGATCACCTTTCCAGCGGTTGCACTTATATCAGTTGTACCAGTCATATCAGGTGTTGGGAGTATGTCACCATTTGCGCCACCCGCCAATTGCACAAGATAATATTGGCCGGGGTCAAGCGAACCAGATAGGTTGGTTACCTTAGCACTGAACCAGCTAGTACCGGTCGCGGGGGCATACTGGATTGACCAGCCATCTACGGTAACAGGAGTATTATTTGGGTTAAAAAGTTCAACAAAATCATTTTGATAAGGAGCGCCAGTATTGCCGCCACCTCCGTAGATTTGGCTAACAACAATGTGTGTCACACTTTGCATCTGCGGCGCGGCGCGCGCAGACATAAGCCTCGGCGCAAACGTACCCGCCAGCAAACCAGCCAGCAGGAAAACGACAAGCGATCCGCGCAGGAGGGGTTGAGAGCGAGTCATTGGAATAATTGCAGCAGAAAGAAAGCGCGCCGCATCTCCTGGTCGGAAAGGTATGGCGCATAATAAAAAAAATAGGAGACGCGGTCAAACGTCCCTGTGAAGACTGCCTGTGAAACGATGTCCGCCTAAAATCTGGAAAGAGGCGTTAGCGCGGTTCAACAGTCAGCTTGATGGCCGTGCGGACTTTGTCCTCGATCTGCACATCCACGAATTCCGGATAGCAGACCACGTCAATGCCGTCGTTCTTGAGATAGCCAGTGGCGAGAGCCAGCGCTTTGATGGCCTGGTTCACCGCTCCGGCGCCGATGGCCTGCACTTCCGCATGTTTGTGTTCACGAATGACCCCGGCAATTGCCCCGGCAACAGCAGAGGTGCGGGAGTTGGCGGAAACTTTGATCATGTCCATGTGAGCCTCCCACGCAATATCATAAAGAGGGGCGTGCTGAAATAATTGTACAGGATTTGGAAACCTAATTCAAGCAGTATTCCGGGGTGTTTTAACTCCAGACATTGCTTTGACATTCGAATTCTTAGCGGCAGATTTTGCTTCAAGCATGGCCTCACCGGCATTTGATTGGAAAGAAAAATTTGTGGCTGCCATGCGGTCTTTTTTTGGCATAGTGCGACTGCTCGCGGTCCATTTTGTGAACTTCCTGTATCAGTTTCATCTGAATCCCCCAGGTTGTACTGTGTCAATTCTTTTGCCACAAAAATGGGACGGCAGATATCTGCCGTCCCATCGTTCCAGCGCAAAGCAAAGATGTTAGAACAACTTCAATAATGCAGTGCTGGCCCACGTGAATAAAAATTGCGGGACGAAACTCAGAAGCACCGTCACGATTGCGGCTGCGCCCCACGTCAGGTTGAGCCACGGCTCAGAGACAACTTCCGGTTCGCCATCGCGCATGTACATCGTCACGACCACGCGCAGGTAGTAGTATGCGGAGATAAGCGAGGTCAGCACGCCGATCAGCGCCAGGCCGACGAATCCGCCGGACATGACCGCGCGGAACAGATAGAACTTGCCGACCAGTCCGAGCGTGGGCGGCAGGCCGATCAACGATAACATGAAGACGGTCATCGCGGCGGCCAGAGCGGGGTACTTGCGTCCGAGGCCTGCGTAATCGCTGATGGCCAGACCTTTACCCTCAGCCTTCTCCATTGCAATGACGATGCCCCACGAACCAAAATTGGTGAATGCATACGCCACGAGGTAGAAGAGTCCCGCCGCGATCGAAACGGGCAGGATGTCTTTATTTCCAAACGGGACGAAGGCCATCAAAATATAGCCAGCGTGGGCAATGCTCGAATAAGCCAACATACGTTTGATGTCAGATTGAGCGATGGCCAGCAGGTTGCCGACGATCATCGTCAAGGCCGCCAGCACGACCAGAACAGGAGTCAGATCGCTGGCAAGCGAGGGCAGCGCCGAACCGAAGACACGCAACAACGCGGCAAAGCCAGCGATCTTCGCGCCTGCGGCCATGAAGGCCGTCACCGGAGTTGGAGCGCCTTGATAGACATCAGGCGTCCACATGTGGAAGGGAACGGCCGCAACCTTGAAGCCGAATCCGACCAGGATGAGAGCCGCCCCAATGGTCAGGAGCAGGTGCGAGGCGCCGGAAGAGGCGGAGGCAAGAATCCCAGCGAGAGAGGTTGTCCCCGTCGCGCCGAAGACCAATGCGATACCGTACACGACAAATCCTGCAGAGAAAGCGCCGAGCAGAAAATATTTAAGTCCGGCTTCTT
>JAJYOH010000072.1 GCA_021796315.1 Chloroflexota bacterium | reverse complement strand
CTCAAGCTCAGTGCTGACTCGGCGTTGTGGGAGGGACTCCGATTTTGATTCCTTGTCCGGACGCAGGAGATTCAACAAACTAGGCGCAAGATCGGAAGTCGCTTCGACCGGTTTGGCGGGTTCCCTGTTCATGCGGCTGACCAAACGGTCGTCGCGAATGATCTCGCTCCGAGAGCGTTCGAGCAAAACCATCAAAGCTGACTCAAGATCATTGGGATCGGCCCTGATAAGACTCAGGCTTAGGTCGTGGGCGTAAGCGCGCAAGGCTTCCTGTTTCGCATCTTCCGTGACGAAGGCTGTTCGCCGTTCGATACGCTTGCTCTCCTCCTTGGCGCTGGAAAGCCAGCTCGCATTCCATTCCTTGATGGTGCGCTCTTCGATGATCGGAGGCAGACGGAGATTGCCCACACTTACGCTGACAACCTTGAGTCCGCGCTCCTGCAGTTTCTTGAACTCGCTGCTTATCGCGCGCCCTTCGAGCAAACGTCCGCTTTCGTCGAGAATGGGAACAAAGGTCTGTGTCATGCGCACTTTGATCATCTGATTGATGATCTGCATGGCGGTCCTGGGACGTGTGTCCTTTGATGAAACGGAGGCCGCTCCGGCCGGGGCTGGAAGGTTGTTTGGCTTTTCACTATCCGCTTCTTCAAGGTGTTTTTCGATTCGGTTATTGAAATAGCGCAGGATTTCCGTGAACGGGTCTGCCCTGGCGGGCGGGGGTGGGAGCGGCTCCTGCTTGACTTTGGGCGGCTCCGGCTGCGGGACATCCGGCAGGGCGGGCTGAGCGGGTTCGAATAGTTGGGTAAGCGTGAATTTGGCCGCGTATTCGCGCCACAGATCCGCGGCGATCAGCGCCGGGATTTGATTCCAAGCCACGCGGCGGGATGCATCTTTAGCGCCGGGATTGACGCCTTCCATGCTGATAGCTTTGAAGACCGCGTTCTCATCGCATCCAAAACGCGAACCGGGTTCATTGCCTTTGGCGGGACTGGCATCTATCTTGAACACCACCGTGACGTTCGGCACTACCTCGATGCCATCGCGGGTCAACGCGCTGACGGCTGTTCGCCGCTCCTGCGCTTCTTTGTGTCTGGCCCTGGCTTCATCGTCCGCATCTTCGGGTAATTTATGAAATGGCAAGTCGTTTTCTTTTGGACCAATGCTCTGAACCTGTGTGTGCAAATCCAGCCAGCCAGCCAGATACTCGCCATCGTCCGTGAAGTGGACACCGGGGCTGAGCACTTGTTTGTAAGCCGTGGTGGTGCGCGTAACGGCAGCGCTGGCTGTATCGAGCCAAATCACGCCAGCCTGTTTCTGCTCGAGTTCCCTCTCATTGGTGATCACGCGCCCATCCTTGATGAACAGGGCTGGGCCGTGTGATTTGGACATGTGCCGGTAAAGGCGATTGATGATCTTCGAGCGGTTGTCAAGCGTCCGCACCGGCAGGATGAACTGTGCGTAGAAAGCCATCCAAAACGGGAATAAGGCCAGGAACATCAGGCTATTGCAGATGATGCCAAAGACACTGTTGAAGGTCGGCTGGGCGAATATCTGGTAGGCGTACAGGCCAATCAGGATGATGATCCAGAAGCCGGTCCAGAAGATGGGCTTTTTGTAGAGGGGTGTTTCGTTTTCTTCCATGTGAGTCTGATTTTATAACGAAATTGGCAAATCGGGTAATTTTTGCATGTACAATCGGAGTATGTTACACGTTGAATTTCACTGCCATACAATCTTCTCGAAGGATTCACTTACGTCTCCACGGACTCTTGTGGATATTTGCCGCCTCAAAAGAATTGACCGCGTGGTGGTGACCGACCATAACACAATTGAGGGGGCGCAGGCGGCCCAGGCTCTGGACCCGCAGCGGGTGATCGTGGGCGAGGAGATTATGACCACCCGAGGAGAAATCCTGGCGGCCTACGTAATAGACGAGATCCCGGCGATGCTTTCGCCGCTGGAGACAATTGAACGTTTGCGGGCGCAGAATGCATTTATTAGTGTATCGCATCCGTTCGATGGGTGGCGGAGTGGAGGATGGAAGGAAGAAGACTTAGTGGAGATCATTTCGCTGGTGGATGCCATCGAAGTCTATAACTCACGTTGCATGTCGCCCGCGTTCAATCGTCGGGCGGGGGAGTTTGCCCGCCAGCACAATCTGGCGGGGACAGTCGGGTCGGATGCACACGCGGCATTTGAGTTGGGCAGGTCGCTCAATTTGCTGGAGCCATTCCAGGGTCCGGATGAGATGCGGCAGGTTATCCGTAAAGCCGCGTTTCAAACACGTTGGTCGCCGCCCTGGTTCCATCTTACGTCTCGTTATGCCGTTGTCCGCAAGAAAATTAAAATCGGTCTTGACACGCCAAAACGCACATGATAATCTTGCGTCACATCCCGTGAATGTCTGATGCGCAAGTCACACCCACCGCGCGGGATAAATTTTTAAGCAGGAGAATAGTAAGATGTCCGAACGTTATACTGGCACCGTCAAATGGTTCAATGCCACCAAGGGCTACGGCTTCATAGGCCGGGATGGTGGAGAGGATGTATTCGTCCACTTCTCCGCTCTGCAAATGGAAGGCTATCGTAAGCTGGAGCCTGAACAGAAGGTTGAGTTCTCTGTCGAGACAGGCCCTAAGGGATTGCAGGCCGCCGACGTAAAACTGATTTCGTAAGGCAATTTTTTACGAGTCAACAGAGTTGCACGAAAGTGCAACTCTGTTTTTATTTGTGGGGCTTTACAAACCGGTTGGCTATGGAGAATTACTTTTTGTAATTGTTGCCCTGTTGTTTGGCATATAATGGCGTTAGTGAACCCCGTAACTTTTTTGTAGTCCAGACGACTTAAACTCGAAGGACACTATGGCTTTCAAAGATATTTTTGGAAAAAGTTCAACCCGCCGTCAAGTATTAGTTGGCGGCCACGTTGTACCTGACCCGGCGCGCTGTGTGCAGTGCGGTATCTGCTCATATAACTGCCCGATCGAAATCGACGTGCGTGCGCATGTCTGGCGCGGCGAGTCGATCACGCATAGCGAATGTCTGACCTGCGGCGAGTGTGTGGCGCGCTGTCCGCGCGGTGTGCTGCGTTTTGAGCACACCAATTTGTTTGCGCGGAGGTCGGAATGAAATACGTGATTATTGGAACCGGCGTCGCGGGTGTCGCTGCGATTGAGGCCATCCGGTCTGTGGATTCGGCGGGCGAGATCACCATGATCGGTGATGATCCGCATGGTTATTATTCCAGGCCTGGGCTGGCCTACTTTTTAACGGGGGAAGTTCATGATAAACAATTGTTTCCGCAAATGGCGGATACATTTCGCAAACTTCGCTTTCGTTATTTAAAAGGACATGTAACGCGCATCCTGCCGGACGTTCATCAGCTCGAAATGCAAACAGCTTCTTCATCCAAGGAAGGTTTAACCGTAGTCAGCGTCAGTTATGACCGGCTTCTGCTGGCAGTCGGTTCACGCGCCCATCTGTTAACCATTCCTGGAGTGCAATTGCCCGGGGTGGTCAAGCTGGATCATCTTGATGATGCGCGGCAGATCCTGAAGCTTGCACGGCGCGGTAAAACAGCAGTTGTTGTCGGCGGCGGTATTACGGCGCTTGAAATTGTAGAAGGCTTGCTGGCACGCGGCGTAAAGGTCCATTATTTATTGCGCGGCGACCGTTATTGGAACAACGTTCTCGACGAACACGAATCCAAAATAGTGGAACATCGCCTGGTGGAAGAAGGCGTTGAACTTCATTATCACGCGGAGGCAATCGAAATTCAGGGGCGCAAGAATGTGAGCGCCATAAAGCTTTTGGATGGCCGCGTACTTAAATGTGATATTGTGGCGTACGCAATTGGCATCCAGCCCAAATTGGAACTTGCAACTTCCGCGGGGCTGGCGGTGGATCGCGGTATTTTGGTCAATCAATTTATGCAGACCAATGTGCCGGATGTCTTTGCGGCGGGCGATGTGGCACAGGCTTATGATCCGCGGACGGGACGCTCGGTTTTGGATAGTCTATGGAATCCGGCGCGCGAGCAGGGGTGTTCGGCAGGTTTAAATATGGCTGGCAGGCAGGTGGAATATATCAAGTCTGCGCCGTTCAACGTCACGCGTTTGGCGGGGTTGACGACCACCATTATTGGTGCAGTTGGGCGTGGCCTCGATGAAGATATCGTCGGTATTGCGCGCGGCGACAGCGAAACCTTTCGTTCACTCCCCGATGCCATTGTGGCGCAATCTGGTTTTGATGTTAACCACCTGCGACTGATTATTGGGCAAAAAGCGTTACTGGGTGCGATTCTTATGGGTGATCAAAAGCTTTCCACTCCTTTACAAGAAATGATAGAAAATAGTGTTGATATTTCGCCCATTCGTGAGAAGTTAATGGCGCCTAATGCGCCTATTTCCGATATTGTCGCAGAATATTGGATTGATTGGAGAGCGCAGCACACATCCTAAAAAATGTTCCTTTGAGAGAGGGAACGAACGGGAGGCCTCATGTTTCGTAACAACGGGGAACTTTGGGCGGCTGTTTTTGCCGCCATCCTGATCACCGGAATCTACGGTGTGGTGCTTGTCTTTACGCGTACCATTCCGCCAGCCGGTGAATTGTTTGGTCACAGCCTGGGAATTTTTGGTTTTATTCTTATGTTGATGACTGAGACGCTCTACAGCCTGCGCAAGCGCAGCCGCAGCGCGCGCTGGGGGCGGATGTCCGATTGGCTGAAGTTCCACATCTTCACAGGCCTGGTGGGACCATATATGGTTTTGCTCCACACATCGTGGAAGTTCAATGGACTCGCCGGGGTGACCACCCTTTTCACCATAATCATCGTGATCAGCGGCTTCATCGGGCGATATATTTACACCCGCATCCCGCGGACGGCAGACGGACTCGAGATCGAAAACACTCTCTCGACTGAGGCCTTAAAGCACGCCCGCCGTCTGATGGCGGTGTGGCATACCATTCACATCCCAATCGGGATGGCCCTGTTTGTCTCGGCATTCGCTCATATCGGCGCGGCGCTCTATTACGCCACGTTGTTGAAGTAGAAAGGCGGGGAGAATGCAAAACAAACCGCTTGGTTGTTTAACCGGGACTGGCATTATTGCCACTCTCATCACTGCGCTTGCAATTGTCGGCGCGGTTTTCGCACAGGGTGGGACTCTCTTTAGCGCAGGCGCTCTGAATGCCCAATCAGGCGCCATGTTGGGCAATGTCCATTCCCATGCAGAGACAGGCAGCAATTGCTCCGCCTGCCATACCGCGCCGTGGGATTCTGCCACAATGGCAGATCAGTGTGAGGCTTGTCACGGTGATATTGTCGTGCAAATGCGGAACGTGGCCTCTTTGCATGGGACTCTGACGAAAAACGATCCAAAATTAGGCTGCCGATCCTGTCATCCCGAACATCGCGGCCCAACCGCCTCGCTGGTGGAATTGAATGGGGCGCGCTTTCCACACGAGGCCGTGGGCTTTGCTTTAGTGGGACAACATGCCAATGTAACTTGTGGTAAATGTCATCAGAATAATAATTTTAAGGGCGCGCCCATCGATTGCTATTCCTGCCATAAACAGCAGGATAAACATAACGGTCAATTCGGCACGGATTGTGCTTCATGCCATACGCCATCTGGTTGGGATCAAGTCAGTGTGGACCATTCAAAGTTTACCTTCAAGCTTGATGGCAAACATGCAAATGTGTCATGTGAGAAGTGTCATCAAAATGGCGCATTCAAAGGCACCCCGGCAGATTGCTACTCCTGCCACAAACAGCAGGATAAACATAACGGTCAGTTCGGTACGGATTGCGGCGCCTGTCATAAACCTACATCATGGGGAGATTCCACCTTCGATCACAGCAAGAGCAAATTCCCGCTGACCGGCGCGCACAGCAAGGTGAGTTGCACAAAATGCCACCAGAACGCTCAGTTCACGGGACTTTCAACGGATTGCGTTTCCTGCCACGCTGACCCCGCTTTCCACGCTGGGTTGTTCAAGAATGCCTGTTCCGATTGCCATACGACCACCGCCTGGTCGCCGGCCCAATTCAATCTTTCGCATCCCCAGCCAACCAACGGCGGCGAGGGCGGATCTGGAGTCCGTCATGGCGGCGCTTCCTGCCGCGATTGTCACACGGTTAATCTGATGACGGCCAGCTGTACCAAATGCCATGATAGCAATAACCCGGGCGGCGGCGATTAATCTCATACAAAACTCTTTGAGTGTCCGCTATGAGAAATAATCGACTGGGTTGTTTAACTGGCGCCGGCATCTTTGCCATGCTTATTACCGCGCTGGCAATTGCCGGTGTGGCCTTTGCGCAAGGCAATATGATGTTTTCTGCAGGCCCGTTGAATTCCCAGTCGAAGGGCCATCTGGTTGGCAATGTGGCTTCGCACGCGGATATCAGCGCACAATGCGAATACTGTCATACCGCGCCATGGGACTCTATAACCATGGCAGATCGTTGCATGGCTTGCCACACCGATATCGCCGCGCAGTTGCCGGACGTTACCAAGCTGCACGGTGTGATGCTTCAATTCAATAAGAGCCTCACGTGTCGGAATTGCCATCCTGAGCATCGCGGGGCGGCTGCTTCGCTGACCGTGATGGACCCTTCGCTGTTCCCGCACAACGCTGAGGGATTCTCTTTAAACGGCCACCAGCAAAACGTCAATGGCGAAGCGTTTACCTGCGGCGCCTGTCATTCCACCGATATTTCAAAATTCGATCCGGCCGTTTGCCAGACCTGTCATAATCAAATAGACACCGCATTTATGCAGACGCATATCCAGGCTTATGGGGCCATCTGCTTGAATTGTCATGATGGCGTGGATCGCTTCGGCAGGAAAAATTTCGATCATAGTAAATTCGCTTTTCAACTGATCGGAAAACATGCGGCAGTTGATTGCGCCAAATGCCACGCGGGTGCGCAGACTTTGCAAACTTTCTCGTCTGCGCCCACGGATTGTTTCAGTTGCCATCAAAAAGACGATCCGCACGCTGGCCGCTTTGGGACGAATTGCGGTTCATGCCATACGCCCGACGGTTGGAAACCGGCAAACTTCAATCATGATTTGGCCGCCTTTAAGTTGACCGGCTTACATGTCCAGGTTCAATGCGAGAAATGCCACGTCAATGGAGTTCTAAATGGCGCGCCAACGGATTGTTTCTCATGTCATCAAAAGGATGACAAGCATGGCGGCCAGTTTGGGGCCGATTGCGCCACCTGCCACACAACCGACGGTTGGGATAAGGCCAATGTTGATCATTCAAAATTTGCCTTCCCGCTGGTTGGAAAACATTTGACTGTTGCCTGTGAGCAATGCCACGCAAATGCTGTCTTCAAAGGCACGCCGAAGGATTGTTATTCCTGCCATAAACAAAACGATCCGCATAATGGTCAGTTGGGTACGGACTGCGGCTCCTGTCACATACCCGATGGTTGGAAGCCCGCAAGATTTGATCATAACCTGGCTGCCTTTAAATTAACCGGCCAGCATGTCAATGTTGCATGTACTCAATGCCATGTGAACGATTTATTCAAAAGCACTCCAACAGACTGCGTTGCTTGTCACAAAAAAGATGATCAGCATAATGGTCAGTTCGGCACAAGCTGCGGCACTTGCCATAATACGAATAGTTGGAAGGATGTCACATTTGACCATAATCTGGCAGCCTTCAAGTTGACCGGCGCACATGTCAATGTGGCTTGCGCAAGCTGCCATGTGAATGGCGTCTTCAAGGGCACGCCGCAGGATTGTTATTCCTGCCATAAACAAAACGATCATCATAACGGTCAGTTCGGTACGAATTGCGGCGCTTGCCATGATACGAGTAGTTGGGCAAATGCCACCTTCGATCATAATCTGGCGGCCTTCAAGTTGACAGGAGCGCACGTCAATGTAGCTTGTTCAAGTTGTCATGTCAACGGTGTCTTCAAAGGTACGCCGAAGGATTGCTATTCCTGCCATAAACAAAACGATCATCACAACAGCCAGCTTGGCGCGAATTGTGGTGCTTGTCATTCCACCAGTGCCTGGAAGCCTGCATCCTTCGATCATAATCTGGCGGCTTTCAAGTTGACCGGTGTGCACGTCAATGTAGCTTGTTCAAGTTGTCATATCAATGGCGTGTTCAAGGGCACACCGCAGGATTGCTATTCCTGCCATAAACAAAACGATCACCATAATGGAAGTTTTGGCACGAACTGTGGTTCTTGCCATAGCACAAGTACGTGGAGTGGCGCCACTTTCAACCATAACACCACTGGCTTCCCGCTGACGGGTGGACATGCGAACCTGAACTGTACGCGTTGCCATCAATCAGGTCAGTTCCAGGGACTCTCGACCGCTTGTTTCTCATGTCACGCTGACCCTGCTTTTCATGCCGGTGCGTTCGGCTTGAATTGTGCGCAGTGTCATAATACTTCTTCGTGGTCGTCTGCACGCTTCAGCGGTTCGCATCCAAGCCCTGGGGTTAACCACGGAGGCGCCAGTTGCCGGACCTGCCATCCATCTACTGTCTTCTCAGCTACCTGTCTCGCCTGCCATGATAGCAATAATCCTGGTGATGGCGGTGGAGGCGACGGAGGAGGGGGCGGCGATTAATTCATATAAAACTTTATGAGTATCCACCATGAGATGTAATCGACTGGGCTGTTTAACTGGCACCGGCACCTTTGCTACGCTTATTACCGCGCTGGCGATTTTCGGTGTGGCCTTTGCGCAAGGCAACATGATGTTTTCTGCAGGCCCGTTGAATGCCCAGTCGAAGGGCCATCTGGTTGGCAAATTTGCGAAGCTGGCGATTCAATGTCCGCCAGTTATTTATCGCTTGTCGTCTCCTTCCTATTCTTGCCCAATATTTCTCTCCCTTTGAGACAACCCCTTCTGAATGTTTGCCATATTTTTTTACCCGATTGCAACGACAAGAGCAACTGCATGACTCATACTGTGGCTGATGCTCACGGACCACTTCGTCAGTCCGAGTTCTTTGGCTTTTTCTGCCGCGCCTCCGGACAAAGTCAGGGTCGGCGCGTTTTGCTCATTCCCCAAAATTTCGATTTCCTTCCAGGTAACGTCCCCTATTCCGCAACCCAGCGCTTTCGCAACGGCTTCTTTGCCAGCAAAGCGTCCGGCCAGTGACTCGACTCGCTTTCCGAATTGGTCAAGTTCAGCAGGCGTATATATTCGCTCGAGGTAGTGTTTGCCGTGACGCGCAACCACTTCTTCGATGCGGGAGATTTCGATCAGGTCGACACCGGTTCTTAAATTCATTCCATTTGGAAGCTTGCCATGATTTGAAACTTTTACAAGGCGTATATTTTCTTTACGGGCCTGCCGTCGCGACAGCCAAACGGTCGGGATCAATATATTTACGGGCGGTTTCAAGTATATCCGAGGCAGTGACGGAGCGCACTAAATCCGGATAGCGGCGATAATAATCCAATCCAAGATCATAGCGTTCGATGTTCACCAAAGATCCAGCCACACCGCCATTGGATTCAAAAGCCAGCGGCAGGCGGCCAATGAAGTTGGCTTGGCTGTCTGCAAGCTCCTCTTCGGTGACCGCCTCTTTGACAAATCGCCTTAATTCTTTGACGATCAATTCGCCAGCCTTCTTGACATTCGACGGATTCACACCTGCATTGACCGTCCATGCGCCGGGACCAACTCCCGCGCTCAGGTTCGAATAAACATAATAAGCAAGACCAGCTTTCTCGCGAACTGATTTGCCAACACGGCCCATCATACCAAATTGACCAAGAATGGAATTGCCCAATGAGGCTGCCATATATTCCGGGTCCTTGCGGCGCGGGCCGTTCGAGCCGATGACAATATCGGCCTGCGATTTTTCGGCGATCTTAAAATGACGTTTGACCGTCTCATCCAAAATTTTTAATTCAGGCAGAGCAGGCAATTCACGTTGATCCGGATTCTTCCAATCGCCAATTGCGCGCTGAACCAGATCAATCGCTTCTTTTGGTTCAACCGCGCCGACAACGGAAACTACCATTCCATGCGGACCAAATCCGAAGCGATGATAATCAACAAGGTCCTGGCGCGTGACGGCTTTGATCGTGTCAGGATTGCCATCTTCCAAGCGCGAGTAAGGATGACCTTGGTAGAGAATTTCATCGAAGGTAATATCGGCCATATCGGAGGTATCCTGCAAACGGATAGCGAGACCGGTCAATAACTGACTGCGAAGTTTCTCCACTTCATCAGCGGGAAAAACCGGCTGGCGCATGGCTTCGGACAACAGCCCAAGTAAAAGCGAGAGATCTTCTGCAAGAGCGCGGCCATTAAAACCGGTGGTATGCAGGCCGGAATCAAATCCAAAACTGGCGCCGACCGATTCAAGTTCATTGAAGAGCGCGTCGAAGGAATGTTTAGCGGTGCCACGCATCAGCGCGGAGGTGGCAAAATCAGCGAGGCCCAGTTTCCCGTCCGGATCGAACAGGCTGCCCGTCTGCATGTATCCGCTGATCGAAATGGAGGGACTGTTGAAGTTGGAACGAGTCAAAATTGTGATCCCGTTCGATAAAACTTCGCGGTGAATATCCTCCGGGCCGGGCAGAGAATTTGTTTTAGCTTTGCTCATTTGGATTCTCCGTTGCCCGTTGGCACATAAGTTCCAACCACGCGGGTTTGCGGGCGCAGATATTCGCATGCCACACGTTGCACATCTTTGGGCGCAACCTTCAACATTTTCTCCAAATATGTTTCGAACCATTTATAGTCTGCAAACATTTCGGCATAACCAAGCCAGAAGGCCTGGTTGGTAATGTTCTCCGTGCCGTATGCAAAATTGGCGCGTGCTTGTTTGATGGCTCGCGCGATCTCCTCTTTTGAAACGAGAGAATCCTGAACGCGCTTGATCTCTTCGTCGAGCGCGGCCAATGCTTCTTCGGGTTTTCGATTTGGATGAACGATCAAAGTAATTTGATACAGGAAAGGATCAACGGTCACGTTCGAGCCGCCCGAAAGCCCAACTGCGAATTCCTTATCCACAAGCGAACGATACAAACGCGAAGTTTTATTTGAGATGCCGCCGCCGCCAAACATATTTAAGTTAGACGGCCCAGCCAACAGACTATCCAGCACGGACAACGCGAAGAAATCGGGATGAGAGGCGGAAGGGAAACGATACGCAACCTGCACATAAACGGTCTCACCCGGACCTTCAACGGACAGCCGCACCTCGCCGCGTTGTTCCGGCTCCTGACGCGTCAAACGCAGCGGCGTTGCCCCAGCGGGAATCGGATCAAACAATTCCTTGATGCGCGCCAGCATATCCTTCGTGTTGAAATCGCCAGCCACACCCATGACCGCATTGTTGGGAACATAATACGTGCGATAGTGTTTGTAAAGATCATCGCGGGTCATTGTCTTGAGATCAGCCATATCGCCGATGACTTCGTGATGATAAGAATGGATTCGGAAAGCCGCCTGCTGAACCGCTTCGCCCAAACGGAACATCGGCTCGTTCTCATCCCCCTCCCGCTCGGAGATCACGACCGTGCGTTCGGACGAAAATTCTTTCTCGTCGAACTCGCTGTTGATCATCCGATCGGCTTCGAGATGCAGGGCAATGTCAATTTTATCGGCGGGCATCGTCTCGAAATAAGTTGTCCAATCCAGGAAGGTAAAAGCGTTTCGCATCCCGCCATCGCGTGAGATGGCACGGTCAAGGACCGCGGCCGGGAATTGCGGCGTGCCTTTAAATTGCATGTGTTCGACCAGGTGCGAAATACCGGTCAGCGGAGGCGCTTCGTCGCGCGAGCCGACGCGATACCAGACCCACGACGAGATCAGCGGCGCGGTGTGAATTTCTTTCAGCAAAACGGTCAACCCATTGGAAAGTGTGGTTTTTATTAATGTATTTGGCATGACGGGGATTATAAGCGAGAATAGTCGGACAAAATACTATTCTGTCCGACTACTAAATGTCCTTAGAGTGGCCGTTACTTTATTTGACACTAATCTTTACGGGCAAATCACGCCCCCATTGAGAGACAGGGCAAAAGGATTAATCATGCAATAAAGCGGTTTGATCGTATCTTTAAGCCCGCTAATGGCGGGATGTAATTCTGTATTTTGCAAGGGAATATCCACCGGGACATTAAGCGTGACCGGCACTTCTGTCTGAACGGGGACGGTGAAATTCAAAACAACATTGAGCGATGTCCCTGCCGGGAGCGTTACATCTGCGGGCGCATCGATGTTGAACAACGGCGTATTGATCTTCACATGCGCGCCCGTGATGGCAACATCCTGCGCCAGCGTAATGCCCGTCGTTGTTTGGACCGGAATGGAAAGATTTAAAGGAATGTTCGTTTGGACAGGGATGTTGGCCTTGATGTGCGCTTGATCCAGCAGCTCAAAGTTGGAGTAGAGTCCGCCAAGCAGGCCATTACCAATCCCAAGAGCATTTCCTTTCAAAAGCACAACGCCAAGCGCAATCAGCAGAAGAAGATTGACGGTCAGTGAAATTACGCTGGCAATCGTCCAAAAGGTTGGGAGCAGGCGGTCCTTCGTAAAACGGGAGCCGCTTTGGGAGTCCGGGGAAGGAGGCGCAGGTTGATTGGTGGAAACGTCTGCAGGTTTCGTTCTCTTCGGCAAACGGTCAACGACTTGGGGCTTGGGATGTTCATCCGATTCCTTATCCGCATCTGCGCTTGTAAGAATGTTATGGAAGCGATCCACTACGCTTTTCTTTTGCTTGTCATCTGGCATCGTCATACAGCCTCCTGTTGAACCGCTTAATCTTAGCATAGATGGCATGAAGTTCCGGCTTTCATTGCGCTTGGAGAGTGCTTCTTAAGTCCGAATAATGGGCGGGGAAAAAGCATTAGCTACAGAGAGTACGGAGTCCACAGAGTTTTGAAAAGGTTTTTGCAGTGGACTCGCAGCATATATCCACACACCTGTATAAGCCAAAGCGGCGAGCATAAGTTCATGGGGATGCCTCGATATACGCGCACTGTACCATTTGAGGTTTCAATTCGTCGTTCACCATGCGTACCCAATAACCGCTGATGGGTGGGATTTGCGTTTATCTGATCAACTCGGTTTCAGATGGTATCACGCCCGCGAAGGAACAGATCACGTAGAAGCTGTCGTGATCTGCCTGGCAGGTTTGTTGGTCGACAATGACTCTAATCTTGTTGACCACTCATCCAATCGAAGTGTCGGTGTCATCTCGCAAGAGCAGTAAAAACTCATTGCCTCCCCAGCGCCCGACAATATCGGCTTTGCGTATGCTTTTTTCAAGAACATCGCTAATGCCATTCAAAACACGATCCCCAACGGCATGCCCATATCGGTCGTTGACCTGTTTGAAGTCATCCACGTCAATGAACAATTCGATGATAACGTAGAGGTCGGTATTGCGGTCGAAGAGGTGGATCAGGTTGCTGAAAACGGTGGTCCCCGTATAAGTTACGAGCGAGAACGGCAGGTACCAACTTTTCATGCGCCGTTCCAGCCAGGAAATGGATAAGTAAACGAACAGTCCGAGACTGATCGCGAAATTTATCAGCGCCTGGGCCTCGAGTGTCAGGCTGGGTTCCATCGGGCTGATGCCGTACCCCCACAGGATTGCAAAATCATAAAGACTTCCAGACTATCGCCCGGAAGTCTTTATCTATAGCATCGGACCGGCAGAGCATTTATAGCATCGGCAACAGATAGTCGTACGCACTGAGAGCCGCCTTGGCGCCTTCGCCGACTGCGATCAACACCTGTTCGGCAAAATTGTTGGTCACGTCACCAGCGGCAAAGACGCCGGGCACGCTTGTACGGTTGGCGCAATCAATAATAATCCGGCCGCGCTCATCGAGCTTGAGCAGGTTCTTCACCATATCGGAGTTTGGCATGAGGGCCTTCTCGACGAACATGGCGTCAGCCTCGTATTCAACCGTCTTGCCAGATGGATTTTTTAACCTCAGTGTGCGCGCATATTCATCACCCTTGACGTCAATCACCTCAAAGTTTTTGAGAACCGTGACATTTTCGGCCTCTTGCAGCTTTTTCCCAAGCGGTGTCTTGAACATTTTGTCACTGTTGCATACCATGTAGACATGTTTGGCAACCGTGGAGAGTTCGCCTGCCGAACGCAAAGCCAGATCGTCATCACCAATTACGATGGTGGTCTTGTCAATGAACAGCGGGGCATAACTGAGAGCGGAATAGCACAGGCCCTTCATCGTGAATTCTTTTTCGCCCGGCACACCCATGCGGACCTGCCGCGCGCCAGTTGCAATAATGAGTGCTTTGGCATCCAGCTCAGTCTCGCTTTTGGTAATGACGGCAAATCCGCCATTCTTCTGGCCTACCTTTTCCACATCTTCAATGTGACGCGCAAAGTCGAGGTATTCCAATTCACTGCGGAATTTGTTGACGACCTCCAATCCGCGGATAACCTGATATTCCTGAATCCACGGCAGAGCCAGGTGGTAGTTGGTCTTTCCGCCCAGGTCTTTGGTCAGGAGCAGAACGTTGAGGCGTTTGCGGATGGCATAGACCGCCGCGGTTAATCCAGCAGGGCCGCCCCCAATGATGATTAGATCGTACATCGTGCTCTCCTTTCTCCATCAATAAGCAGACTTGATCGTTTCGGTATCAATCTGCGTTTCGTCGCCGCCTTCGGGTGGTTCGGGGATGAAACCGTTTTCCATCATCATTTGGGTCAGATGACGCGAGCGTCTGATAATGCGCGTGGCGGTCTCGAATTCCTGCTCGTATGTTACATGGATACGCGCCAGCCCCTCTTCCTCCGCTTTCATGGCAACCGCGGCCGCTTCGCGCGGGAAAACCTCCCAGTCATCCATGTTGGGCAAGATATGTTCGGCATCGAGTTTGTCGCCGACATGATCTGAGAGGGCCCGCGCCGCGGCGAAACACATCTCATCCGAGATCGTTCGCGCGCGGACGTCCAACGTGCCGCGGAAAATTCCTGGAAAGCCCAGCGAATTGTTGACCTGGTTCGGGAAATCCGAGCGGCCGGTTGCGACGACAGCCGCGCCCGCTTCTTTCGCCTCCCAGGGCCAAATCTCGGGAACCGGGTTGGCACAAGCGAAGACAACCGCGTCTTTCGCCATCGTCTTAATCCATTCCGGCAAAATGACCCCCGGCCCGGATTTGGAGAGGGCGATCACAACATCCACACCTTTCATCGCTTCAGGGATGCCGCCTGCACGTTTCTCGGCGTTCGTGATGTTGCATAGCTTCCATTTGTCCTTGTACTCGGCCTTGCGCATTTCGAGGTCTTTGCGATGTTTGCCGAGAATACCTTTCGTGTCAACCATGAAGCACTTGGACGGGTCCGCGCCCCAGCCGAAGATCAGACGCGAGCAAGCCACGTTGGAGGCGCCTGTCCCAATGAAGGCGATCCTGACTTCGCTCATCTTCTTGCCAACGACTTTCAACGCGTTGATCAATCCCGCCAGTGTGACTGTGGCTGTACCCTGCTGATCATCGTGCCAGACGGGAATATCCGCCTTCTCGCGCAAAGTATCCAGAATGTAGAAGCATTTTGGCTGGGAAATGTCTTCGAGATTGACGCCGCCGAAACCGGGTTGCAACATCAACACGGTGTTGATGATGGCGTCCGGGTCTTTGGTATCGAGCATGATCGGGACGCCGTCCACGCCGCCCAGATATTTGTAAAGCAATGCCTTTCCCTCCATTACAGGCAGACCGGCTTTGGGTCCGATGTCGCCGAGACCCAGGACGCGCGTCCCATCGCTGACGACGATGACAGTGTTCCATTTGTTTGTATATTCATAAACCAGTTCAGGATCCGCCTGGATTGCCTTGCATGGCGCGGCCACGCCTGGCGTGTACCAGATGGCGAAATCGTTGAAACTGTGCACGGTGCATTTGAGTACCGTTTCGATTTTCCCTCGATAGAATGGATGAAGCTTCATCGCGTCTGCCGAGGGTTTTTTGGCTTTTGCAAGCAGTTCATCAATATTCATAGCTTCCTTCTTTCATACTTTGATAGAAATTACTGTTTGGGCGGCGGTCTGCGCGAATAGTTTTGCTAACCCATTCTGCGAATTGATTCTTCCCGCAAGGCAAGCATGACGGCGTGAAGGTTGAGGCCGCAGGAGTGAGATTG
>JAJYOH010000564.1 GCA_021796315.1 Chloroflexota bacterium | reverse complement strand
CAGGCAACGGGAAAATAACGACGACAGGGAGCGGCTTTGCTGCCTTTATCGTGCGCGGGGATATATACGCCTTCGACTTCTTTCAATAGCGTTTTCTGTCTAAGAAACGACTCATTCAAATCTGGTACACTTTTCGTCATGTCAAAACGTACTAGATTAACAATTCTATTATCACTGGCAGGAATTTTCTTGCTGGGCTTTCTGATATATCAAATCCCCGACATAAAAAGCCGCCTTGATTGGCGTTATGAGGTATGGAGCACGTACATCCAAAATGCAGTTGACCCCATTGGCAAAATGCCTACGCCGCTGCCATCCACACCCTTTGCAACTTTTACCCCTGAACCGCCGACACCAGCTTCCCCTGCAATTGAACTCAGTCCAACACCTACGCCCAAGCCGCTCCCATCCCAGGTAACCCTGCCAGATCCAAAATACGAACTGCAAGGAATCAACAATTGCGGTCCTGCCACGCTGACCATGGCGTTGCGAATGTATGGCTGGCAGGGAGATCAAAATGATATTGCCAAGATAATCAAACCTGCTCCCCAGGATCGCAACGTTAATCCTGATGAACTTCGTTATTTCGTTCTGAATCAGGCGGGCTGGCTGCGCGCCGAATTCCGCGTAGGAGGAAATATCGATATACTCAGACAGCTATTGGCTGCCAATTATCCCGTCATCATAGAAGAAGCGTCAACCCTGCCTCTTCAAGACTCAAATGGGCCCAACGATGATCTGTGGGATGCGCATTATTTGCTTGTCACCGGATATGATGATACAGGCAAGTACATTATTGCTCAAGATCCGCTGCGCGGCCCGGACAAACAAATCTCCTATGATAAGTTAATGGTGGATTGGAAACCTTTTAATTATCTGTATATGGTCATCTACAAACCCGGAGATGAGGGAGAAGTCAAATCCATTCTGGGGGCAGACTGGGATCCCGACCAGAACAGACAAAATGCAATGAACATTGCGCAAGCTGCCATTACAGCGAATCCCAATGATGCCTTTGCCTGGTTCAATCTCGGCAGCAGCCTCGTTTATTTTGAGCGCTACAGCGAGGCCGCACAGGCATTCGATAAAGCTTTCACTATTGGTCTGCCACAGCGCATGACACGTTATCAATTTTGGCCATTCTTTGCATACTACAATGCCGATCGCATTGACTATCTGCTTCAACTTACAGAAGACACTTACAAACCGATCAACGGTTATTATTCAGAAGAGGCCTTGCTCTGGCATGGTTACGGACTCCTGCGCAAAGGCGATACCAACGGCGCACTCGCAGATTGGAACAAGGCGCTCAAGGTTCACCCCAACTATTGTGATGCCCAGAAAGCGATAAACACTTATATCCAGCCGACTTATCAACTCACTGGCTGCAGTCCTTAAGAAGCCAGCCGACGAAAATCGTCGGCCGGTTTCTTACACTTCCTGAAAACTATAGCCTCCCGGCCAGGTTTGAATCAAATAAGGCTGTTTGCCCGAATCCAATTCCATTTTTTTTCGCAAACGATACACAACGTTCTTCAAGACCGCCACATCGCCTCCCACGCCCCACACCGTTTGCATGATCTCTTCATTCTTGAAGACATAGCCCGGACGGCTCATCAATAAATGCAATAGACGGAATTCCAGATTCGTCAACTTGATCTCGCCTCCGTCCGGTTCAAGCGCGGACCGGCGGGCCGGATCCAGTTTCAATTTGCCTGCCCGCACCGGACTCATCGGCACGGCCCAACTGCGCCGCGCCCACGCCATGATCTTTGCCAAAAAAATGGCCGGACTAATCGGTTTTACAACACATTCATCCACACCATTTTGATACGCTTCAAGGATTTCCATTTCATTGTTGGCAGGCAGGAAAAGTAAGATGGGACTGGAACTAAGTGTGCGAAATTTTCTGCAAAGTTCCATCCTCTGCGCATGTGGGGCATTCACGTCAATCACAATGAGGTCTGGAATCTCCTCCATCGAACGTTCCATGGCTCTCTGCACAGATGTCTCAAGGATTGCGACCAGGCCCTTTTCCCGAATAATATAGCCCCAAATCGGCGCGGTCGCATCCTGGTCGCAAACCACAAAAACCCTGTGTGATGCACTTGAATCCGAATCAGCGATGGAAGGCAAAACAGCCATTTTGAAGAGTTCCTTTCTTGCTATTATACGGTAATACCGTTTACTATGGTAACAGAAAGTCACAAAAGCTTACCTAATTATGACCTTTGGGGGATAGGAAATTTGTCCTATGTTCGTATACTGAGGCCGAATTCCAAGATAAAAAGGAGACTTCCAATGAAAAAATTATTCCCCATCCTCATGGCGCTGGCTCTTATCAGCACCGCCTGTCAATTGGGTGGCAGTCAGGCGCAGCCCACACCTCTGTCGGTTCCTACTGCCTTCCCAACCAATCCCGTTGCATTAAATCCAACAGCCCAGCCATCAGGCAATAACCAGGCCGCCGGAAGCGAGCGCACGTCCGCCGATGGAATGACTGAAGTCTTTGTCCCAGCGGGCACCTTCCAAATGGGAGGTGTGGATAGTGCTGCATCAGAAAATGAAAAGCCAGTCCATAAGGTAATCATGCATGCCTTCTGGCTTGATAAATTCGAAGTCACTAATGCAATGTATGCCCAGTGCATAAAGGCGGGCGTGTGTGCCCCTCCGCAAGCCCTCAAGTCCGAGACCCGCGCGTCATACTTTAATAACCCTGATTTCAACGATTATCCTGTTGTTGAAGTGACCTGGGGCGATGCAACCGCATACTGCAAGTGGGCTGGCCGCCATCTCCCCTCCGAAGCAGAATGGGAACGCGCTGCCCGCGGCGACACCATCAATACCTATCCGTGGGGCGATCAACGCCCTGACGCCACGCTTGCCAACTTCAACTACCAGTTTGGCGATACAACCCGCGTCGGTTCCTATCCTGCCGGCGCCAGCCCATTTGGCGCAATGGATATGGCTGGCAATGTTGCTGAATGGGTAAACGATTATTTCGATGGAAACTACTACGCAAACGGCCCCGCCACCAATCCGAGCGGCCCGCTCGCTCGCTCGAATTTCTTCGATCGTGTCGTGCGCGGAGGCACATTTGGCGACGCCGCACAAGACATCCGTCTGTCCAAGCGCTCGCAAGTGCTAGGATCAAACCTGCAAGCAGATCCAGGTTCAACCGCTTACTTCGGCGATTTCTCTCCTCGAATTGGTTTCCGGTGCGCGTCGGATAACTAACAAATTAGTATTTAGAAAATATCCAAATAAGAACAGGCTGTCCACAAAATGGACAGCCTGTTTTTATTTGAACTGTACCCCCGGTTTCGTTCCCTGGTGACTACCCACAAGTCGGAAATATGCCCGCTCTGCTGATTCGCTCCAAGCATTTACTCCTAAGCATGGGGGCGGAATAGATGTGGGTAATCACCAAGCTCTTTGGCATTGAGACGGGAACGTTTCATGCCAACCACGGAACCTGCACTTCGCCGACTTTCTCGTAGAGCCAACTGGCATCCAACCAGAAGCATTGGTTGCCTTTGGTGGCTGGGAAACCAGATGACGGATCAAACAGGATGCTTCTATAGAGCAGGGGAGCCGCGCCATAATTCCCGTAGATGTTTTTGATCAACCAGGGAATATCCCGCGCCCATTCGTAATTGGATGACTGCGGCGCGGCCACCACCTGCGCCATGCCGTTCTGGAAATTACTGAAGCACATAATCTCGCGGTCTTCGACGTGTCCGCTGGGCGCGCCGACCCAATTCCAGTCAACACAGTCGTCAATAGAATATCCGGCCACGCTTTGAAAATACAAACCTGTGGGCGCGTCTGCGGCCCATGTCCATGTTTTGAGAGAATTCGTATTGAGCGACTTGATAAAGTCGATCTCGATCCTTGTAATTCTCAGACGGTTGTT
>JAJYOH010000563.1 GCA_021796315.1 Chloroflexota bacterium | reverse complement strand
GCACCGACATCCGCGCCTCAAGCGCGCACGCTGACAGTTTTTGCCGCCGCTTCTTTAGCAGAAGCATTCACAGAAATCGGACATAATTTTGAATCGACACATCCGGGCACCACCGTTAAATTTAATTTCGCCGGATCGCAAACGCTTCGGACTCAACTCGAGCAGGGCGCCGTTGCTGACATCTTTGCCTCGGCCAATCAAATCGAGATGGATACCGCCGTAAAAGACGGATTGATCGCCGCGAAAAATACACCGCAGATATTTTTGAACAATAAACTTGTGGTGGTCCTTCCATCGAAAAATCCGGCCAACGTGCAGACGCTGAACGATCTGGCAAAACCCGGACTCAAACTTGTTCTCGCCGCCGATGTGGTCCCGGCCGGAAAGTATGCCCGCCAAATTTTAGACAACATGAGCAAAGATTCTTCATTCGGGAACGACTTCAAAACCAAAGTTTTGGCAAATGTCGTCTCGAACGAAAACGATGTAAAACAAGTCCTCGCAAAAATCCAATTAGACGAAGCGGACGCAGGCATTGTTTATGTTTCAGACGCCATCGCAACGCCCGAATTGGAGACCATCGAAATCCCGGACAACTTTAACGTTATTGCAAAATATCCGATCGCGGCATTAGCCAAAGCACCTAATTCAGATCTGGCCGCGCAATTCATCGCATATGTGCTTTCGCCAGAAGGACAGGCCGTTCTCAAGAAATGGGGCTTCGCGCCTGCTCAATGACTTCCCTGCGCCGTTTCTTTCACCACCTTGCCTCGAATGGACACCGGGACTGGATTTTCATCATACCTGGCTTATTCCTCATCGCCTTGCTTGGCCTGCCTTTGCTGGCGCTGATCTTACGTTCATTTGACAAGGATTTTTTCACTTACGCCCTTTCGCCCAGCGCGCTGACCGCCCTGCGTCTCAGCCTGGTAACCAGCCTGATTAGCGTTGGCATCGCAATCGTATTCGGCACACCCCTGGCCTACATGTTGGCGCGCTGGGAATTCTTTGGCAAAAGTTTTCTTGAATTGTTGATCGACCTGCCGATCGCTTTGCCGCCCTCAGTAGCTGGACTCGCACTATTAATCGCGTTTGGACGTCAGGGTGTATTTGGTTCGGCATGGAGCATAATTGGCATCAGTCTCCCCTTCACAACAACAGCAGTAATAATGGCACAGACTTTTGTGTCTGCACCATTATATGTCCGTGCCGCGCGCATCGGCTTCGCCGAAGTGGATATTCAGATGGAAGAAGCTGCACACGTAGAGGGAGCGAATCAATGGCAATTATTCAGCGAAGTTATGTTCCCATTGGCTGGACGCGCCTTGATCAGCGGCGCCATCCTAACTTGGACACGCGCCCTCGGCGAATTCGGCGCGACCATCTTGTTTGCAGGGAATTTGGAAGGTGTTACACAAACCATGCCACTCGCAATCTATCTCGGCTTCGAGAGAAATCTCGGCGTGGCAATTGCGTTGTCGGTGATGCTGGTTGGAGTATCGGTAGTTTTATTACTGTTGACTAGAAGCTTGGAAAAGAAACATCAAGCTGACTCAAATTAAATCAAAAACACTTCCACCATTTCACCCGCGCTCAAACCTGTTGCATCCGGCGGGATTTGCAAAAGTCCGTCGGCAGCAGCAAGAGTGAAGATCAGATTCGATTTTCCAAAAATAGGTTCTCCCATCCATTCTCCATTTTCCATTCTCGACAATTTCACCGGCCACCAATCTTCGCGGCCCGCTTGAGATGGCAGATTAACTGTCAGCCTTGCGATCACCGTTGCCTGTGGCTTCGGCAATGCGCCCAATAATTTCTCGATCACCGGCACAACAAATAAATATCCATTCACGAGCGCGCTGACCGGATTTCCCGGAAGCCCAATTACAGCCTTGCCATTACACACGCCCAAAATCGTCGGTTTGCCGGGACGCGTGTTGATTCCATGCACCAGCACGCCGGGTGCTCCCAACTTACTGATCACTTCGGCGGTCATATCGCGCGTGCTGGCCGACGAACCAGCGGTGATGATCACCACGTCACATTCGGCGAGCGCTTGAGCGGCAGTCGCCTTCAGAGCGGCCATATCGTCGGACACGATGCCATATTGCGCTGCCTCCCCTCCCGATTTTGTAACCAACGCAGCCAATGTATACGCGTTGACATCGCGGACTTGTCCGGGACGCGGCGATTGATTCGGCGCGACAACTTCATCACCGGATGAGATCAGACCAATGCGCGGCTCTCTGGCTACGCGCAGCCGGATAATTCCCAGCGCCATCACGCCGCCGATCTCGGCTGGTCGCAATCGGACCCCGCGGCGGATGACCGTTTGACCGGCTTTTACATCCTCCCCGACTTTAATCACGTTTTCGCCATCCGCCACTGCACGCATGATTTCCATTTCAATTTTCAGACCTCCGAGGTCTTTAGAGACCTCGGAGGTCTTCTGACTATATTCCAACATCACCACCGCGTCCGCCCCCAGAGGCAACATGCCGCCGGTGTGGATCAACGCACACTCGCCTTGTTGAACTTTAAATTCAGGCATGTCCCCCATTGGGACTTCGCCGATCAGAGTCAAATAACCCGGCAACGAGTCGGTTGCGCCAAACGTATCGCGGGCACGGACAGCATAACCATCCACCGTCGAGCGCGGGAACTCAGGCAGCGGGTGCGGCGCGAGGACATCTTCAGCGGTGACGCGGTCGAGGGCATGGGCAGAGTCGATCAACTCGGAGTCCGCTTCAAGTCCCGCAAGATGCGAGAGCAAAAGTGCACGAGCATCATCAGGCGGGAGAAGAGTCAAAAATTCAGGCATAGGAAAAGTCCGAGAAGTCTAAAAAGTCCACAAGGTCTGACTGGTCTTTAGCGAAGCCAAAAGGTGAGAGTCAAAAAGTAGGCGGTAAGTCCGAAGAGAACGATGGCGTTCGCGATCAAGAGATTCCAAACAGGTTTTGCGCCGAGCGCGATATTATGCAGCGAATAGATTTGCAGGAGAGCGAAAGGAAACGTGAGGAAGGCGGGCCAAAGCAGGCTGAGGGAAAATCCGAGCAGCGGCGCCGCCGCAAAAAGAAAATATGCAGCAACGATCAAGGCATGATGCAGAGGGACTGCACGCTCCCAACCGAGACGTGAGAGAACAGTGCCGCGCTCATATTTAATATCGTCGGCGTAGGCGGGAAAATCGAGAGCGATAAAGGCCGCAAAAGCCAACACCGAAAGTGGAATGGTTGTGACACTTATGAGGCGATGATAGCTCCCTGCCTGCAAAAGAAAACCAATGGACGGTACGAGGTAGGCAAGCTGAATGGCAAGCAGGATTTCGCCGAAGCCTTTGGTCACCAATCGAAGCGGAGGAACAGAATAGATCACTATGATGAAAAGAGAAGTCGCAAGAAAAAGAATGGACGGCCCCGTCAGATTGCGATCACGGAAAAAGAAAAAGGCGATCACGCCCGCAGTTGTCAGCGCAGCGAAAGAAACATACAGCGCCGCGTCCTGGATGGCTTTGCGTTCAGCGCGGGTTTCTTCCGCGACGATCGGCTCATTGAACGGGCGAAAGACTTCCACCAGCAAACTCATGGACAATTGCGCCATGAGGACGGCAAGCATCCCAAACCAAAAAACAGATTGGTTTTGCTGGTTGCCGAGGTACCGCGCAATGCCCGCGCCGAGCACATAGGTCAGCGCGGCAAGGAGCAGGTAAAGCGGGCGGGAGAGACGGAGGAGAGTGAGAATACGATTCATAACAACAGTATAAGCAAAAAGAATAGGAATTTTATTTGAAAATAGGAGCGACCGATCACGGAAAAATATTCTTCATCAGCGACTATGACGGGTTGCCAGCAATTAGATTTTCAAAAACGTTTCCAACCTAGCGACAGCTTCTGGTAAATTCTTGCGTCCGAGGCCGAGACGGAAGTG
>JAJYOH010000562.1 GCA_021796315.1 Chloroflexota bacterium | reverse complement strand
ACCCCCACCGCCAGCACGATCAGGATCAACAGCGAAAACAAAGTCGAACTGCGATTTTCTTTCATCTTATTCTCCTCACGAAAGTATCTTTTCAAAAAAGCGGGGCATGGGATGTTTTGGGCGAGTAAAGCCCGCCCAAAACGTCCCACTTCCCCCCTTCTTTTTGAGAAGACACTCACGAATCCTTGAACTTGTCTTATTATAGCAATGCTTGTATCATTAACACTGGACAAACCTGTAAGGGACGGATGAAACGACTTCTCCCGCTTCTATTACTCGGATTACTTGGCTGTGGACTGTTACCAACTCCCCAACCAACTCCCATGCCGACAGTCGTTGCTACGCTCACGCCCACCGTACCCGCACCGGACGCCGCGCTGGGTTCCGCGAAAAATCCTTTGATCATGGCCCTGGCCCCGTCTGCGCGCCCAACCACGAATGTGATCAGCGCCGGTAACGTTCTCAAATCCCAGCTCGAAAAATCAACCGGATACAAGATTATTGTCGCGGCTCCGCCCAGTGAAACCGAACTGGTCAAAGCCTTTGCAAACGGTAATACCCATATCGGAGTCCTTTCACCGTTTGGTTATTTGATGGCAAATAATGCAGGAAAGGCGGATGCCGCATTTGGCCGTCAGCGTAATGGAGGCATATTTTACGGCGCCCAGTTCATCGTCCAGAGTGAGGCGGGCTTTACATCCTATTTTGATTCGGTTAAGCATGAAAACAGCGCCGATGCGTCGGTTGCGCTGGCTCAGTTCAATGACAAGAAGCCGTGCTGGACGGATCCGCTTTCACCGTCGGGATATGTCGTGCCGTTGGGATTCCTCAGTCAGGCCGGAGTGAAGACGCGTGAACCTGCTTTTGTCAGCGGGCATCCAACCGTGGTGCGGGCTGTGTACGCCCAGGGCATCTGTGATTTCGGCGCGACATATATCGATGCGCGTACGTACCCCGGTCTGGAAGATGAATTTCCGGACGTGATGAAGAAGGTGGTTGTGGTTTGGCGCATCCCAGATATTATTCCGTATGAAACGCTGGTCTTTGTGCACGGCATGACCATTGACATGCGCCGGTCGCTGGAGCGCGCTTTCGTGGATGCCATTTCGACTCCGAGCGGAAAGTCGGCGATGCAGGTTTTATATGGATTCGATGCGATGCAGATTGTGCAGGATGGGCAATACAATGAATTCCGCAAGGCGGTCAAGGCTTCAGGAATGATCCTAAATAATTTGGTGAAATGACAGAAGTCACCAGCTTGTATTTTTTAAGACAAACTGCTTGCCTAAACATAGTTTTCGAGTTATCATCATCTTGTCGATAGGGGCTAACCGCCCCAAGAAAACATTTTTATAACAAGGAGAAGCAAATGAATAAACGCCTTACGTTCCTTTTGCTGGCGCTGACTGTCATCTTCTCGATGACTCTCTCCGCCTGCGCCCCCGCCGTGACTGAGGCCCCGACCGCAGTCGTGACTGAGGCCCCAACGGTCGCGCCACCCACTGCAGCGCCCACTGCAGCTCCTCAAATGGGAACGGCCGACAAACCGATTGTGGTCGCCTTTGAACCATCAGGCACCTCGCAGGAAATTACGGCCGGTGGGCAGGAGCTCTTGGACCTACTTTCGACGGAAACCGGGCTTACTTTCAAGGGCGTAGTCCCCACCTCCTACGCCGCCTTGACCGAGGCCATGGGTTCTGGCAACGCTCAGATTGGTTGGATGGCTACATTTGCCTATATCCTCGCATCTCAGAAGGGTTATGCACAGGTGGCTCTGATCACCAAGCGCTTTGGGTCCGATCACTATGGCGCACAATTCCTCGCCAATAAGAGCGCTGGCTTTACCCCGGCGGCGGATACCCCCGGCACTGACGCCGAACTCTCAACCTTGCTGCAATTCAAGGGCAAGAAGGCCTGCTTTGCTGATCCTCAGTCTACTTCAGGATATGTGATCCCGCTTATCTTCCTCAAGAAAGCCGGCCTAACGGACGCAGACATGCCGAACCCGGTCTTTGCTGGCGGCCACACACAGGTGGTGCAGGCGCTCTATGATGGCGGCATTTGTGATTATGGCACCACTTACGTGGATGCACGTTCCAATATTGCCAAGGATCATCCAGATGTGAATGACAAAGTAGTCGTGGTCTATCAGACTGCGGCCATCATCCCCAACGATAATATGTCGTATGCGCAGGACATGCCGCAGGATCTGCGCGACAAGGTCACAGCTGCCATGATGAAAATCGCTGACACCGAAGCGGGCAAGAAAGCGCTCAAAGACTTGTACCAGATTGGCGGACTTACGAAGGCTGACGACACCGTCTACGATCAATTCCGTTCATACCTGCAAGCATCAGGCATCGACCTCAGCCAGTTCGTTAAGTAACTAAGAACGCTTCCAACTTGAGGGGAGAGAGGTCAGACCTCTCTCCCCTCTATAATTAAATAACGGCAAAGTGGAGGTGCCCCATTGCTGAAAATTGAACACCTGACAAAAGTTTACCCCAACGGAACAGTAGCACTAAAAGACGTAAGTTTCTCTGTTGATGATGGTGAATTCCTAGTCATTATTGGCCTCTCCGGCTCTGGCAAATCAACCCTGCTGCGTTGCATCAATCGCCTGATCGATCCGACTGAAGGCCATATTTTTTGGGATGATGTGGACATTACAGCAGCATCTCCTAGTGATCTGCGGCATTTACGACGCCACATTGGGATGGTATTTCAGCAATTCAACCTGGTCAAACGCAGCAGCGTGATGACCAATGTGCTCTCGGGGCGTCTGGGCTATGTCAATCCGTTTCTCAGCTTGATGGGTATCTGGTCCAAAGATGACCGTGACCGTGCAATGAATGCTTTGAATCGAGTGGGGATCAAAGATAAAGCCAATGAGCGCGCGGACGCTCTTTCAGGCGGGCAGCAGCAACGCGTGGGCATCGCCCGCACACTGATGCAGGAACCCAGGTTCATTCTGGCCGACGAACCGGTTGCATCCCTCGACCCGGTACTGTCTCACTCCATTCTCCAATATCTTGAACAACTCAATAAAGAAGGCATCACCGTACTTTGCAGTCTGCACTTCCTCGACTTGGTCCATCGCTATGCCACGCGCGTGATCGCTCTCAAGGATGGGGTCAAGGTCTTTGAGGGATTTCCCAAAGAGATCAATCGCGCCAAGTTCAAGGAGATCTACGGGGAAGAAGCACAGGAAGTGCGCGCCACTGCGGTTGAAGAAGGTTGAGAATGTCGGGTAATTCCTCTTCCAATAAGGCGAACCGTTTGCCTCTCATTGCTGGTTTGCTTTCCCTTCTCATCCCAGGTTTGGGCCAAATCTATGCTCAACAGCGATACCGCGGCGTTTCTGTTCTGCTTAGTACGCTCATGGCTGTCTTGATTACTGTCTGGTACAAGGTGCCGGCCTGGTACCTGGTCCCTGCTGTTATTTGGTTGTGGAATGTATGGGATGCGGTTAGCCTTGTACAGGGAAAAACTAGGTCGGCTTTCATCCCCATCTTGATGATCTTGATCATGGGGTATGGTATTGGCTGGCAGATCACGGACATAGATCTTTCGGCTCTCACCAAAAATATGGGGCGGGCAGAGTCCATCCTCACGCCCATGTTTCACCCCGACTTTATATCCCAGGTTGAAATCACAAATACAAGCTGGGCTCCAGTGGAAGTGCCGTGCGGACCCAACCCTCCTCCGGCTACAAACACGATCAACGGCATTCAGGTAAATATTTCTCCGAATTGCGGAAAATTGAAGGGTGCATTAACCGTACAAGCCAGCGGACTTTGGCCGGATACACCGACGCTGATCCAATGGTCAACGCCGATTGGAGACCGTCTCCCGTTGGGAGAAGGGTTTATCACCCCTTTGTATGTAACTAGTGATTCGCAGGGGAATCTTAATACAGTCATCCATATCTCGCC
>JAJYOH010000561.1 GCA_021796315.1 Chloroflexota bacterium | reverse complement strand
CCAGCGTCGCGCCGAGACGATGGCGGGCGCGGATGATCTCCCAAGCAAGCGAGCCGTGCAATTGACGCACTGCATACGTCGGACTACCTGGTCCCATGAAAATAAAGTTGGCATATAAAAGCGGCCTGACAACATCCAGTTCATCAGGACTAAATGGCGTGCCGCGTTTGCGCGCCTGGATTACATCAATAACAGGGGTGTAATTTTGAAGCCGGATTTTCAGAAAGTCCGCCACACGTCCGGCGACCTGATGCGAGTTAAGCTCAAAACCCGCAGGAGTCTCCAAAATGGCGATCCGCACAGGCTGAGGCAAAGAGCGCGCTAACATCTCAAAGATGCGTCCGCCTGCCAGCGAAGTCTCACCCGAACCGAGAAAAGCGATTTGTCCCAAAGTCATGTTATTTGGACGCCGCGTTCAATTGGTCTATTACGTCCAATAGAATTTTATTTTCAGGAATATCCGACATCGACTCGCCTTGATGAGCATAGCGAATGATTCCATTTTGATCAACGATGGACACAAGCGGCATGCGTCCAAGCCTGAAAATATTCACTTTCTGTTTATAGCGCTTGGCGACAACATGCGTTGGATCAGGCAAACCGACAAAAGGGATTCTCTGTTCAGTCCAATACACTCGAAACGCATTCGGTCCGTCTGGACCAATGGCGAGGACATCCGCGCCGCGATCTGTGAAAGATTTATATTCATCTCTGAGGCGCGCCAACTGCGCGCGGCAATATGGTCATAGAAAGCCGCGTAAAAAGGCCAGCACGATCGGCTTGCCGCGAAAATCAGAAAGACGGATGCGGCGTTCTTGCGTATCGGTCAATTCAAATTCAGGCGCAGGTTCGCCCGGATGAAGTAATTCAGTCATGGATCAATTCTTTCGCTTTCTGCCAAATTTCGTCAAACATCTCGACCGTCAGTTTTCCGGTCAAGGTATTTTGCTGGCTGGGATGATAGGAGCAAAGCAGCCAGTGGTCAGTTTTCAGCGGGTCAGTGTTCAGGTTATAGAAAGCGCCGTGGGCGAATTTAAAAGCCGAATCGCGAATGGAGTATATCCGCAAAATTCTTTCGAAAGCAACGCGGCCAAGGCAAACAATGACTTCAGGTTTGATAATGTTGATCTCACGCTCAAGATAAGGTTGGCAATTATTCAATTCTTCGGGCGTAGGCTTGTTGCCGGGCGGTGCGCAACGACCAGACGCTGTGATGTACATATCGTACAAAGCCAGGCCATCGTTGCGGCTGGTTGACTCGGGTTGGCTTGCAAATCCAGCGCGATACAACGCCGGATAAAGAAAACTGCCCGAACCATCGCCCGTGAATTGACGACCAGTGCGGTTAGAACCGTGCGCACCAGGCGCAAGCCCGACAACCATCACGCGCGCTTGCGGGTCACCAAATCCGGGAACTGGTTTACCCCAATATTCCCAATCAAGATAGGCTTTGCGTTTTGTGTGCGCTACTTCCTCGCGCCACTGAACCAGGCGCGGACATTTGCGGCAGGCAATGATTTCTTTATTTAATTTATCGAGGGAGTTAAGCGTCATGTGCTCCAGTGTCAAGTATCAAGTTTATAAATGTAATTGTACCTGACACATGACACTTGATACGTGGCATTTAGAGAATTAGCATTGCATCCCCAAAAGAATAGAAGCGATAACCTTCTTTGACGGCGGTTTCGTATGTTTTCAAAATTCTTTCACGTCCAGCGAAGGCGCTGACGAGCATAATGAGCGTGGACTTTGGAAGATGAAAATTCGTGAGCATTGCATCCACGATTTTGAATTGATGGCCCGGCAGAACAAAAACAGAAGTGGGACCGCTAAATGCTTTAATAAGTGATCGGTGTTCAGTATTCAGTGATGCGGCGCTTTCCAGTGTTCTCACCGATGTCGTCCCAACCGCAATCACTCGCCCATCGGCGGTGCGCGCCTCGTTGATCGCGTCGGCTGTCTCTTGCGAAAGCTCGCACCATTCCGTGTGAATTTTATGTTCCCGCGGGTCGTCTTCGGTCACAGGCGCAAACGTGTCCAAGCCGACATGCAAAGTGACATAAGCAATCTTCACACCCTTCACTTGCAATTCGCTCAACAAACGCGGCGTGAAATGCAGACCTGCGGTCGGCGCGGCGGCGGAACCCGGTTCGCGCGCATAAACGGTTTGATAGCGTTCCGGGTCATTCAACTTTTCATAGATGTATGGCGGAAGAGGGACGTTTCCGACTTTGGGAAAGTATGGCTCGATAGGTTCGCTAAAACGGATGAGGCGTTCAGAGCCTTCGAGCACATCCATGATCTCGGCTTCGGGTCCATGCTCGACTTTGACTTTGCTTGCCGTTTTCAACCCTTTTCCGCCCACCAGGGCTTCCCATGTTAACGCGTCGCGGCGGCGGAGCAGAAGCAATTCAACGCGTCCGCCGCTGGGCTTGCGGGCAAAGATGCGGGCCGGGATGACGCGCGTCTGATTGAGCACCAGCAAATCGCCCGCACGAAGATAATCACCGATCTCGCGAAAAATGCGGTGTTCCAGTGTTCCGGTCTTACGTTTCAAGACAAGCAAGCGCGAAGAATCGCGCGGCTCAGCGGGAGTCTGCGCGATGGAGGATTCGGGGAGGTGATAATCGAAGTCGGAGGTTTTCATAAAAATCGTAGTAACAACTTCAGCCGTTCGTCCTATGAAAGCGACTAAAGCCGCCACTACGGGTTGAATCGCGCGGCTCGGTGTAGTCGAAGTCGGATGTTCCTGCCTTCGATATGAATATCTCCGGGTAAACGCCCGAGCGGGATGTCAAATTATACGCCCGACCAAAGAACGAATACAAGAAATGATGGAAATGCTCCAGACTTAATTTTGGCTGGCGGTGGAGCCAAGCACGCGGGTTGTGAGAAGTCTGGTTCAAAGATGGCATTCTATATAAAAAAAGGTCTGTCCGGCCTTCGACAACCCGGATGATATAATCCCGAAAACCAACCTGCAAAGGACTCTCCATGAAAATCGGAATCATCGGCGCAATGGAAGAGGAACTGCTCCCCATTCGCCGGCACACGCAACACCTTGAGCAAATCCAAAGATCAAACCGTATCTTTTGGCGCGGCAGTGTTTACGGCCATGAAATTTACCTGACGCGCTGCGACCCGGGCAAGGTCAACGCCGCGCTGGCGGCACAGCAATTGATCGACCATTTTGAAGTCAACGCCATTTTCAACATGGGCAGTTCGGGCGCGCTGGCGCCCGAACTCGAAGTCGGCGATCTGGTTGTTGCAACCGAGGCCATTCAACATGACTTTGATATCACCGGTTGGGGCTTGAAACCCGGTGAGTTGATCTTCGATGTATTGACCGCAAAAAACACCGGACGGTTAAACTTCCGCTCGCAACAGATTTTTAATTCAGATTCAAAATTAACAAAACTGGCGTTTGACTCAGCCAACCAAATCAAGTTGGCCGAACTAAACGGCCATGCCCCCAAAATTTACACAGGCCGGATCTTGAGCGGAGATCAATTCATCAATCGGCGCGATAAAGCCGAGGGGCTTTGGAATACTTTTCACGGTCTGTGCACAGACATGGAAGCCGCGGCAATTTCACATACATGCTCCATCAACAATGCGCCTTTTCTCTGCATCCGCGCCATCTCGGACAAGGCAGATCACACTGCCGCCGTTTCTTTCACAGACTTTTTAGCCGAGGCTACGGCCAATTACGGAAAGATATTCGACCTGGTCATCAAAAGGATAGACAGCGCGCTCTAAGGTACTTACTCAGCGAATCAAAAACGCCGCAGGAAAATTCCTGCAGCGTTTTTATGTCTTTTATCAGGCCTTGATCAAGCGCAGAATAAAGAGAAGCACCAACGCTCCGGCCACGGCCGTGATGAACAGTCCAAGCAGACCTGCGCCAACTGAGATATGAAGCAGGCCAAAAAGCCAGGC
>JAJYOH010000071.1 GCA_021796315.1 Chloroflexota bacterium | reverse complement strand
GATACCATTCACGGTCCCAGTGGGTGTGCGATACAACGTGAAGAGTTCTCATCAAGGCTCCAATAAATTGGCAAGGATCTCTTCCCAATGTGGGAAGATCAGCAAGTGTGCTTCGTCTTTGCAAATGTGCAGTTGGCTATTAGGGATACTATCAGCAAGAAATTCTGCCATTTGAATCGGCGTGGTGCGATCTGCTGTGCCGTGCCAGAGATGAATGGGCACGTGAATTTCTTCAAGCGGGATATTCCATGGATGTGTGAGCAAGCGCGCTTCCCACGCGTGGCCTTTCGTCCCATCCCGAAACGCTTCCACGACGCTGGCATAACAGACTTCGCGAATCGAATCGACTTTCCAAAGTTCCGCATCTGCACGCGGACGTGAAGCAGCGTCGCGTTCCATGATCTTTTCCGGCCGCTGATATCCTTCCCGATAAAAAGCCCAGATGGCGAATCGCCACAAAGTCCATGGCATGACGCGTCCAACCTGAAAACCAACGCGATTTAAACCTTCCATGTGTTCCAGGGCTTGCGGAGAATCAATTGGCCCCGCGCCGCAAATGGATGCTGCCGCGATGACGCGTTCGGGCAAGGCATACGCGCAAGCCGCGCCGTAAGGTCCGCCGCCGGAATGGCCTGCGATGAAGAATTCCCCAACGTTAAGATGATCGGCGAGTTGAGCAATATCACTCGGCCAGTCAAATATGCGTCGGTTGGGTTGAAAAGTAGATTTCCCATAACCGGGACGGTCAACGCAAATCAGCCTCGCACCCATCTTGCGCGTGGGCTCATCCGGTGGACGAAATATCCGCGAGCCGGGCATGCCGTGAAAGAAGAAGATGGGTTTCCCGTGCGGGTCGCCGTATTCAGCGTAGGCAAGCGTGCGGTTATCTTGAAGTTTGAGTTGCATCAGCCCTCATCCCCAGCCCTTCTCCCAGTTTTGGGAGAAGGGCGTTGGCAGGCTTCTAAAATTGAATTTAATACAGATTCAATATCACTTTCCACTTGTTCATTCTTGAAACGAATAACGCGGTAGCCAAAACTTTCCATTTCTTTCATTCTCAACTTATCCTGCTCGGTTGCAAGGAATATCTCCATCCATCTCAATGATCAATTTGCATTTTGGCAATAAAAATCTGCGATGAAATGTCCCATTGGAGCTTGGCGGCGAAATTTCAATCCAGCAAGTCGATGGCCTCTCAACTGCATCCACAGAATTGTCTCCGCGTTCGTCATTTCATGTCGAAGTTCCTTAGCGCTCAGTTGAACGCTACGATACGCACGTATCGGTTTTTCATCTTTCATGTTTCTACTCCGTTCACCCTCTCCCGATTTCGGGAGAGGGTTGGAGCGAGGGCTACAACTTTACCTTCTCATTGGTCAACGTCTCGGCTTCTCTCAAAGCCGCATCTCGGATGGTGATCGGGAACCGTCCATGCAGTGGACTGATGCGCGCACCGAGCGCGGTCGATGCCCAGATGATGCGCGCCAATGGACGCAGGCCGCCGGTTAATTCAGCGGCAGCTTTCAACTCATCGAGCGCAGCTTGGTCCCAGCCGCCGAACAGCCCATAAAAGAATAGATACACAGGGAATGAAGGCAGAATGCCGATGAAGAAAATCAGCACGCTGGTTAGTTGGTCATTCTTCCAGATGAAACCGGTCAACCAGCGCAAAAGTAAATAATGCGTGGCCGCCGCAAGAATCGGTGCGATCAGCGATTGCCAGGCGAAGAAACGCTGAGGGAAACACAGCTTGTGGTTGACCATGTAGGCCACGATGCCTTTTGTCAGCAAGCCAACGAAGTAGGCGAAGATCAGTGCGTTGATCTGAAAGCGTTCGATTAGTAACCAGGCCAATGTAATGCGGATAACCTGTTCGCCGAACACCAGCGCTGACTTTAGATAGGGTCGGTTCGCGCCCAGTTGAACGCCGTCAGCGACCCACGAGGGATATTGGATCGCGCCCCAAATGACGAGCGGAATCACGTAAACGGCGGCCCGCTGAAATTCCGGGCCAGAGGCGCCTAAAATGAATCGATCCGCCACTGCCAGCAGGACCGCGCCCAGAAACATGCTGACCATTCCGCCATACTTGTAAGACATGACCGAATAATACTGGCTGAGCATTTTGCGTCCGTTCGAAATGGATTCCGAGATGGCGGGCATGGCCGCGTCGTATAAAGTTTGCAGAACGTTGAAAGCAAAGACAAAATTTTGTGCCAATCCCCAGTTGCCCCAGATCTCCGCATAGTTGACTAGCCGCGCCTGTGTGATCCAAATTTCAGCAGCTTGTCCGGCAGACCAGGCTGCTGAACCGAGCATTTCGAATACTCCAAATTTAAAACTAGTTTCGATAATTTCCCAATCAAAGTGTGCCAGGAATAATATGCGTAGGTTATAGCCGATGCGTTTATATAACCACACGCCGAGCAGGAAGGTCAGCAACTCGGCCGCGTAAGCTGCCATGCCCAGCCCGAATAATCCGCCCATCGCGCCGCCGTAGGCTGGGTGAGATTTTCCCCACGCGTACATAATGCCGACAAACACGGGCTGAACAAGCACTGGAATAAAAACGTTCAGGCCGAGATCAAGAATGCGCGCATAATCCTGTCGTTGAAATCCATTCAGCGCGTGGCGCATCACTTGATAAAAGCCGGGGATTTGAATAAATGAATGGATGATCACGCTCCATGCGTACAATGCGTAAGCCGAGCGCGGCGCCAGCGTGCTTGCCAGGCCGATCACCAGCGCCACTTGCACCGCGCCGGACAATGCCTGCCACCATACGAACATCTGTCCGTATTGAATTCCTTTTTTCGGGTCATGCACGCGGTATTGCGAGAGATATTTGATGAATGCCGTGCTCGTGCCCATGTCGAAGAAATACCAGGCCAGGCTGAAGAATTGAGTGACGCGTCCCCAAACACCCAACGCTTCAGCAGATGGCAAAATATAAACAGGCAGGATGAGATTTTGATAGATGATAAGCGGGACAAACAAAACGAGTCCCAGAGTCAGCGCGACGAGAAACCCGCTGAGAGGCCGATGGAAGCCGATGTCTTCCCATCCGCTCCCTTCTTCGCGGACCTCGAAGCGGACTCTGTCCGAAACGATTTTGTCCAACTCTTCGGGGTGAGCCAGACTATATCGCCGCACGAGGAAAAAAGCCCCGAAGGTTGTGACTATCATCAGTCCCATCACAACCAAAAGCAAATTTCGCTGCTCTGCGTGGGGGACAGGCGAACCGGGGTAATCGGCGAAGGACGGATAATTATGTCCCGCGGCCCGGAAAGTCATTTGGTAGATCAGATAATTGAAATAGGCCCACTCTTGAATTTGTGGATTGAAATCGTTGGTCAGGAAAGCGTTGAAGATAAAGTCTTTTCCGCCGCGTGCGCTCCATGCGATCCATTCGCCATCTTCGTAACCGGTCACTAATGGTTGCACGGACGAGATCGGTGTTGTCACTGCAAATCTTTCGCGTACCTGTGGCGCACCATTCCAGACGATCTCTTTTAAAAGCGGATCATCCACGCCTTTTAGATCAGTCGGGCTGATCGGGTCCGTGCGCTTTTCCAAAGCCAGAGGGTAGCCAAGCAGCGCGCTGGCTTGTTCCTGTGTCATATCTGGGCCGAGGATAAGCACGAGTCCCGCATCGCCTGATTGGACGCGTTGCGCGATGCGAGGATCATCTGGAATGACGCCATTTAGCAAGAAAACATTTGCCTGTGCAGGATCATCTGTGAATGTGGCCGCGTATTGTGCGGTGGTTACACTTGTGCTCAATGCTGTGCGAACCGATCCTTGCGGTCCCGCATAATAAACATAGAGCGGATTGTCTGCATGAACAGGAGTGATGAAGATAAAAAGTATTGCGAGAATGACAAGCACGAGTAACGGTTTTTTCATTTACAAACCTCTTCGGCCACGAATTTCACAAATTGTCACGAAATTTTAAAAGATTTAGCGAACAACTCTCTGGCTTTGCAAAGAGCCAGCGCCAAAGTTGATTAAGATAGCAAGGCGAAGACCTGTCGCGGTAAGATAGTTTAGCGCTTGCGCGGTATGACAAGAATTAAGCCGTGACGCAGCTTTAAGTTCCAAAATGATTTCGCCCTCAACTATGATATCCGCAATGTATTCTCCGACCAATTTTCCTTTGTAGTAAACAGGCAAATGCTTTTGAGTCTCAAAAGGGATTTTGAGAAGAGCTAATTCTTGTGCAAGAGCATTTAGATAGACGGCTTCTAAAAAGCCGGGGCCAAGCGTTCTGTGAACTTCCATTGCACAACCAATGATCTTGAACGACAATTCTTTAAAAAGAATCTCGGCCATCCTTCCTCCTTAATTCTTTCGTGCAAATTCGTGTAATTCGTGGCCGAATCCCCTGCGGCTAGGATTCTAGACCGTTATTTTTGATTACTTTTGCAAACCATCTGCCGCTGTCTTTGACAGTTCTTTTCAATGTCTTGTAATCTACATAGACCAACCCAAAGCGTGGGCCATAACCCAGCGCCCATTCGAAGTTATCGGTCAGCGACCAGTGGAAATATCCTTTAACAGGCACGCCATCCTGAATAGCACAATGGACTTGTGCGATGTGACTCTCAAGATAACGAATGCGGCGCTCGTCGCGCACACGGCCATCGAAATCAAGTCCATCGGGAACGGGGATGCCGTTTTCAGTCACCATCAATTCGCAGGATGGTTTGTAATCTTTCCAGATGCGAGTCAGGATTTCATACATGCCAGTCGGGAAAATTTCCCACATGCCTGAATATTCATTTCCTTCAGGGAAAGTCTGTGCGGCCGCAACGAGCGGGAACTTGGCGTCATATTTCATGACTGAACGCGAGTAGTAATTGACGCCCAGCAAGTCGAGTTGTTTTATCTTTTCCATATCGCCAGGCTTGATGAGCGATGAGGAGAGCATTTTACCGAGAGCGAACTCTTGAATCGGGGTTGTCCCTTTGAGAATTGGATCAAGCACGGAGCGGTTAAACATGGCGTCCGTGCGACTGGCCGCGTCGCGATCTTTTTTCGATTCGGAGGCTGGATAAACGGGATTAAGATTCAGCGTGATGCCGATCTTGACCGGTTGTTTTGCCGAGGCGCGGATGGCTTCAACGGCCAGGCCGTGCGACAGAAGCAAATGATGCAAGGCTTTGATTCCTGCTGCAGGATCTTTGAAGCCCGGTGCATGATCGCCGAGGAAATGTCCAAGGATTGCCGCGACCCAAGGCTCGTTGTGAGTGAAGACAACTTTAACGCGATCCGACACAAGTCCGGTGACGACGCGGGCGTATTCCGCGAAAGCATAAGCCGTATCGCGGTTGGGCCATCCGCCTTTGTCTTGAAGCGCCTGCGGTAAGTCCCAATGAAAAAGACAGACATACGGCTCGATTTTGTTTTTGAGCAATTCGTCTACGAGGCGGTCGTAAAAATCCAGCCCCTTTTTGTTGACCTTGCCTGTCCCGTCCGGCAGGATGCGAGTCCACGAAGTGGAAGAACGATACGCCTTCAAGCCGAGGTCGGCCATCAGGCGTATGTCTTCTTTGAAGTGATGATAGTGGTCAACGGCGATGTCGCCGTTTTCGTTGTTTGCAACTTTGCCGGGGATGTGGCTGAACGTGTCCCAGATGGATCTGCCTTTTCCATCTTCATTCCAGGCGCCCTCGATTTGATAGGCGGATGTGGCCGCGCCCCAAATGAAATCTTTCGGAAAAGTTAACATTGGCATTTCAACTTTCCTCCTGCACAGGGATGCCGCAAGCATACAGGAGAATTGTTTATTGCGCAAGCAAAAGACAGCGGAGATAAGGATCAACCTTGTCTCCGCTGTGGTCAGGGTTGTATTATTGCCCTGAAGGTTTTTGGATCTGGAACTTCACCACGTTATGGTCGCCGACCGAAGTGGCGTAGAGATTATTTTGACCATCGAAGGCGATGCCATAGTAGCCTCCATTAATATTATTGAGATACACCCCGCTAGAATCGAAGACTTGAATGTTATAAAAATCGTCCACGAAAATGCGGTCATATCCGTCTATCGCGATTCCCTCAGGGCTGACAAATTTTCCCGGCTCAAACTGACCCGCGTCCTTGGCCTCGCCTCCAAATTGGTCAATGTATTTTCCCTGTGGTGAGAATTTGAGAATCGCGGGCGGAGTGTCGTTGGTTATATAAATGTTGCCCAGCCCATCTACAGCCAGTTTGGGAAAGCCGCCGCTGCTGCCCGTGACTGCATTGATCGGATCGGGAATTTCAAAATCGATGGAACCATCTCTTTTGAAACGGACGAGATTGTTATCTCCAAATGTAATCGCATAGAGCGTCCCATCGGTTCCCATGGCGATGTTCTCGTAAAAGTGGTTATCATCGCCGATCTGTCCAAGCTGTTGCCCGCTTTCATCGTAGATCAAAATCTTGCCGTTGGGGATGTATATCTTTCCATCCTGACTGACCGAAATGCTGTCTGCGTTGACGGCCTTGCCCTTTTCATCAGTTACAGTGAATGATGATAAAAACTTTCCTTTCGGGTCAAAGGTTTGAACGCGTCCATCCTTGGAATCGGCAACGACGATGTTGCCTTGGCCGTCCACACCGATGGCGCGCGCATCCTGGAACATGCCCTGACCGATCCCTTGACTGCCAAATGACATGGTTTGGCTGGCAAATAGGATTGTGCTCAGTGGATTGAATGAGCCGCCAAACAGCATGGGTCCGCCGATTGCCAGCGCGGCCCCAACGATGCCCAAGCACGCAACGATACCAACAATTATGAAGCAGGATAATCCGCTTCTCTTTTTTGCTGGAGGCGTGTAAGTCTCGCCCGAAAAAGTGGGTGGGCTTGAAATTTGTACCGCGGGCGTGGTGGAATAACTGGTGCTGAATTCCTGGAAGCTTGCACCCGGACGTCCCGGTGTGAGCGCCACAGCATGGCCGCCAGCCATGGCCTGCACGGCTTTGACCGCATCATCATGTTCCATGCCGGTGATCTTGCTATAAATTTGAGCGGCTTCGTCAACCCTGCCTTGTTTGGCGAGATTGATCGCGTCCGGCAATTGCATGGCGTTGCCAACGATCTGATTTAAATCTACGCCGTTCAGCCCAAATTGGAAGGCTTCATTCAGCGTTGGGCCGGCTGATGGGGGACGAGTACGTAATGATTCCGGAATAACAACTGTTCCACCGCAATATGGACACTTCATAGTTAACGTGCCGACTTCAGGTTCGAGCGGCGCGCCGCAGGATGGACATTTGAACGCCCGCATGGATGCTTCTTTTGCCATTATTTCCTCACTTCGATAAATGAATTTTGACAAGCATACTCGTAAATTGGTAATATGCAAATAGGACAAATGGACAAGATTGAAATGAATTTGAAAAACACCTTGTTTGCTACAAATCGTGAATGGCGGTACAATTTGCTTGCTACTCAGAATATTTCTTGGCGGCCATAAGTGGGCCGCTTTTTTCACGGATATTGCATGTCTAAAGTTTCTACTCCAATTATTGAAATGCTTAACGTCGCAAAAACATACTCCACCGAGGCGGAAGATTTTCACGCGCTCAATGGAGTAAACCTCCAAGTGAAGGCTGGCGAGTTTTTGGGCGTAGTCGGCAAATCGGGCGCGGGAAAATCCACCTTTCTAAATATGATCACCGGTGTGGATCACCTTACATCCGGCGATGTCATTGTGCACACCGATGAAGATGTGTCTGTGCACCAGCTTGGCGAAGATGAACTGGCTCTCTGGCGCGGAAAAAACCTTGGCATTATTTTCCAGTCCTTTCAACTTTTGCCGATGCTGACCCTGATCGAGAATGTGGTCATGCCGATGGATTTGTGCGGTCTTTATCAGCCACGCGCCAGCCGCGAACGCGCGCTTGAATTACTTACACTTGTCGAACTCGAGGACCAGGCGCACAAATTGCCCGGCCAGATCTCCGGCGGGCAGCAACAACGTGTGGCGATTGCACGCGCGCTTGCCAACGATCCGCCCATTCTCGTAGCGGATGAACCAACCGGCAGTCTGGATTCGATCACAGCCGATCATATCTTCGACGTGTTCGAACATCTTGTCCAGGATCGCGGCAAGACCATCATCATGGTGACTCACGACAACAGCCTTGCGCCGCGCTTCACGCGTCACCTGATAATTACAGACGGAGAAATGAAAACCATAGCGGGAGCCGCTAAAGGCCCAAGAAAGAGGCGGACAAAATGACGACGCCTCAAGCCGCGCCGAAAGCGGTCACCGTCAAATCGGCTTTGCATCACGCTGACGATATGATCCAGATGCACCGCATCGTCAAGACGTATAAAAATGCGGCGGGCGAATTCGTCGTCTTGAAAGGCGTTGACCTGACGATTCGCCGCGGCCAATTTGTCGCCATTGTCGGTAAATCTGGCAGTGGGAAATCCACGTTGTTGAATATGATCACGGGCATCGATCATCCCACCGATGGCAAAGTCATCGTGAACGGCATGGACATTTACTCGGTGACCGAGAGCCAGCGTTCCTTGTGGCGCGGTAAAAATTTGGGAATTGTTTTTCAATTCTTCCAGTTGCTGCCCATGCTGACGTTGCTTGAAAATGTGATGCTGCCGATGGATTATGTTGATCACCACGATTTCGAAGAGCGGCCAAAGCGCGCCATGGAATTGTTGAAGATGGTGGGTTTGGCCGAACATGCCCACCAACTGCCGCTGGCAGTTTCGACGGGGCAGCAGCAAATGACCGCCATCGCACGCGCGCTTGCGACTGATGCGCCCCTGCTGGTGGCTGATGAGCCGACCGGCAACCTTGATTCAAAGACGGCGAATCACATTATCGATGTGTTCGATGAGTTGGTGCGACGCGGCAAAACCATTGTGATGGTGACGCATGATCCGTCGCTGACCGCGCGCGTCTCACGTACGATCATTATTTCTGACGGTGAATTGATCAATGAGGCGGTGGCGAAAGCCTTGCCATTGCTTCGGCACCGTCACATGCTGGAGATGACGCAGCAGGCGAAACATCTGAAGGCGCAGCCCGGCGAAGTCATTCTGGATCTCGGCGAGCCGGTGGAAAATCTTTACATCATTTCCAGTGGCACGGTGAATATCGAGCGGAAGATTGGCGGGACTCAAAGAGTGATCTCACACCTGCGTGTCGGAGAATTCTTTGGTGAGATCGAGTTGCTGAAAGGCGGCAATGCAATTGCCTGTGTGCGTGCCGGACATCAGCCTGTGGAACTACTGACTTTCCCGCGCGAGGATTTTTTACGGATTGTCCAGGAATCGCCAATCACTGCCGAGGCGTTAGGCCGGATTGTCCAGGACCGTTTGAAAGAGCATAGTGTATTAACCAGAGCGAAAGGCGTAAAAGAAGAAAAATGGAAAACGAAAGAACAAGGCGTGATGAAAAAAGCTGTTTCCAAGATAAAGATGCCAGTCACAAAAAAGAAAGCAGAAAGCGGAAAGAGCAAACCACAAAGCATAAAAGGCAAGACGGCATCCAAAACAAAGACGCCAAGTGCGAAGACGAAAGTGAAAAGTGGAAAGAGCAAAACGCAAGGCGTAAAGAGTAAGGTGAAAAGTGTAAAGACCAAGACGAAAACGAAAACAACGAGAAGCAAAATGGTTAAACGTAAAGCCTGATCAATATGAAACCAAGATGGCGTAAAGTATTTCTGGACTTAATAGAAAATAAGGCCCGCACACTGCTGGTGGTCTTTTCCATCGCGGTGGGTGTATTTTCTATTGGTGTGATTGCGGGCGCGTATGTCATCATTTCGCAGGACATGAGCGCCAGCTATGCGGCCAATAATCCGGCCAATATCGAATTGCGCATGGCGGACTTTGACGATACCGTCCTGACCGCCGTCCGTGATTCGCGCGGAATTGCAAACGCGGAAGGCCGCCGCGTATTCAATGTGCGTGTGCGTTCAGAGAACAGCACCACATGGACGACGATTGACATCGTCGCGGTCAGTGATTTCGCTAAGAACAAGATCAATCTGCTTACCCCCATCGAGGGCACCAACCAGCCGCCAAAGAAGCAGATCGTCCTTGAAAAGAACGTTCTCAAATATCTGGATGTAAAGGTTGGCGATTCGCTTGTCATCGAATTGCCGGATGGCACCACCAAATCGTTGTTCGTTGCCGGCATCGTGCAAGACCCGGCCACAGGCGCAGGCGACTTTCTCGCCTCGCCATTTGGTTATATTACGATGGACACGCTGCCCATGCTTCGCCAGCCGCAGCTTTACAATCGTATTTATGCCACAGTCTCGGCGACAGGTCAGGATGACAACGCCTATATCCGTGATGTTGGCGGGAGCGTAAAGGATAAGGTGGAGAAGGGCGGTACGCCGGTTTTGCGGACGCGTTTCTCGAAGACGCATGAGCATCCGCTGGCGGCAACGGTCAATGCCATTTTGGGAATCCTGATGGCATTGGGAATCCTGATCGTGTTCCTGTCGTCGTCACTGATCGCGAATACGCTCAGCGCACTGATCGGCCAGCATTTGCGTCACATCGGCGTGATGAAACTGGTCGGCGGGCGCAATCGTCAGATTCTGGGAATGTATCTGGTAATGATCGTTTCATTTGGCGTGTTGGCATTATTGATCGCTGTGCCGTTGGGCGGACAAGGCGCTTATGGTCTGGCGGCTTTTATTGCGGGTGAGCTAAACTTTAACTTGCTTGGCTATCGCATCGTGCCGATGGCATTGATGATCCAGATTGCGATTGGGATTCTAGTCCCACTCGTGGCGGGGCTGATTCCGGTCATCAGCGGCTCAAAGGTCACGGTGCTGAGAGCCATCAGCGGAGATTTGGCTCGAGCCGAGGGCAAGCAGGTTCACAGGGGTCCGAAGCGTGTGTCGCGCTGGCAAAGATTGGAAACGAGTGCAACCGTCGCTTTATCGCAGCGCGGCATCCATATCCCGCGTCCGTTTTTGATCTCACTGCGAAACACATTCCGCCGCCGCAGTCGTCTCATGCTGACGCTGTTCACGCTGACAATGGGCGGCGCGATTTTTATCGCGGTGTTCAATGTGCGCGTGACTTTGCATGATTATATCGGCGCCATCGGTCATTATTTTCGGGCAGACGTAACGGTTGATTTTGATCAACCTTATCGTTTGAATGAAATTCGGCAATTTGCTTTGCAGGTGCCCGGCGTCGAACGGGTGGAAGGCTGGCAGGGTTTGTCTGCGGAACTGCTTTATTCTGACGATAGCGTGGCTGACAACTTGAATATTTTAGCGCCGCCCGCGGCGAGCACACTTGTGAGCCCAATTGTCGTGGCGGGGCGTTGGATTCAGCCGGACGATGTTCGCAAGATGACCATCAGTGAGTCAGTGTTGAAATATTATCCCAATCTCAAGCCCGGTGATTTTTTGTCGTTGAAAATAAATGGCAGGAAAGAGCAATGGCAGGTGGTTGGAATTTTCAAGTTCGTGGGACAGGAAGGCGTTCTGGCGTACGCGCCATTGGAGTATGTGAGTCAGTTCAATGATATGGCTAATAGCTCCACATCGTATCGCGTTGTGACGACTCAACATGATCGCGCCACGCAGGATAAAATGGCGGAAACACTCGACAAATTTTTCCGCGCTAACGGATTCAAAGTCCGTCTTGCTCAATCCGGACTGGCTTCAATGGATACCGCTTCACAAAGTCTGGATACGCTGGTAACTTTTCTGCTCATCATGGCTTTGCTGACGGCTTCCGTCGGCTCGATGGGGCTGGCCGGGACGATGGGTATGAATGTGCTCGAGCGCACGCGCGAAATTGGAATCATGCGCGCCATCGGCGCCAGCGACAGTATCATCATGCGGACTGTCATTGCTGAAGGCGTGGTGATTGGCACGATCTCATTCGGGCTGGCGATTCTGCTGTCGGTGCCATTTACGTATTTGCTTTCTTATATTGTGAGTCTGGCTGTGTTCGAGACACCGATTGCCACGATCTTTACAGTCTCTGGTTATTTGATTTGGTTCGGATTGGTTTTGGCCATGTCTGCAATTGCAAGTATCCTGCCTGCCCGCAACGCGGCGCGCTTGACGATCCGCGAAGTTTTGGCATACGAATAAATCTTGTGCACATACGATTTGCATGAAATGAAAATGGAAGGTGAACAATGAAGAAGTTAACAACGATTTTATTTATCCTGCTGGTTTCAGCCCTGGCACTGACGGCTTGTGGACAGCAGGCTGTTGCGACAATAGCCCAGCCAACGGCTTTGCCTGCGGGCGCGGTTGTCGCGGAGGCACACATCAGGCCAATTCAGGCGTCCAGCCTTGCCTTCCAGGCACGCGGTGTGGTGGACACAGTTAATGTCAAGATCGGTGATCAGGTTAAAGCCAACGATCTGCTGGTAAGTTTGGCAAACGCCGGTCAGGCACGCGCTGCGCTTATCGCCGCCCAACAGGCTTATGACTTGTTGCTCCGCAATGCAGGCGGCGACCGTGCCAAGGCCTGGCAGGTTTATATGAGCGCGCAGAAAGTCCGCGGCGATGCGTTGAACAAATGGAATAACCTCGATGTGAAAGATATCGAGAATCGCATGAAGGAACAGCAAAATGTGGTGGATCAGCGCCAGAAAGATCTGAAAGATGCGCAGGCCGAGTTTGATAAATATAAAGACAAGCCTGTGAATAATTTTGATCGAAGCAACGCCTCGGATAAATTGGTGAGCGCACAGGAAAACTTGGACGAAGCCAATCGCAAACTGGGATCAATCACGCGTGAACGCGATACCGTCCGTGCCGCGCTGGATGCGGCGATTGCGGCAGAAGCCGAGGCCAAACATCAGTATGATCTTTTCCCCGCAGACGGCGGCCCCAACACAGATCAATTGGCTCTTGCCAAGACGCAGCTGGACTCTGCTCAAGCCGCGCTTTCCAACTTTGAATTGCGTGCGCCCTTTGACGGCGTTGTGGCGGATCTTAATGCGTATGTCGGTGATCAGATTGGCCCCGAAACACCGGCCGTGAGCGTAGCGAATTTGAATCAATGGATCGCCGAAACCAGCGATGTGACCGAGCTTGAAGTTGTGAAAATAGCCGCCGGTCAGCCTGTCACGATGGTTCCCGATTCATTGCCAGGTGTTACCATCAACGGCACGGTCGAGTCGATCAGCCAGGCTTTCACGAAACAGGGCGGCGATATTCTCTACACCGTCCGCATCAAGGTTGATAAAGTCGACCCGCGTATTCGCTGGGGAATGACCCTCGAAGTAACTTTCCCACCACAATAATTTTATTGCTTTGCATGACCCATCCTGACTTTCAGGATTTATCCACGAATTCGCACAAATGATACGAATTTCTAAACGCGAAGGAAAAATAAGATGCCCAACTGTCCAAAAGCTGGGCGTCTTCGTGTGGATTGGTGAAATTCATGGATGCTTTTTTACAGACCAAGGTTATGGATTAATTTAGAGGTAGAATTTTTTATGCCTTCTTGATCACTGCTTCGCGCTCTGGCCCGTTCGCCACCCAGCCAACTTTCACGCCGGATAATTTTTCGATTGTCTCAACGTACGCGCGTGCTCTTGCAGGCAAGTCCAAATATTTGTGGATGCCGCGAATGTCGCTGTGCCAGCCTTTTACTGTTTTATAAATTGGTTTGACTTTATCGAGTTGATACGAGTTGAGATCGTAGTAGTGAACTTTCTTTCCTTCGAATTCATAACCGGTGCAAACTTTTATTTCTTCGAACTCGCTCAGGATATCCAGCTTGGTCAGGAATAGACGATCAATGCCGTTGACCTGCGCCGCGAAACGCGTCAGTTCCGCATCGAACCAGCCGCCGCGCCGGATGCGTCCGGTTGTGGCAGCGACTTCGCTGAGAGCTTTTTCCGTACGAGGGTCATCCTTGACTTCGGTCGGCATGGGACCAGCGCCGACGCGCGTAGTGTAGGTCTTGGTCACGCCGATGACGTGTGAAATGGCCTGGGGCGGAATCCCCAGCCCGGCCGTCGCGGCAGAAGCGAGTGTTGTCGAAGCCGTCACGAACGGATACGTGCCCCAATCTGTGTCGAGGATCGAGCCCATGGCCTGTTCGAGCAAGAACTTTTTTCCGGCTTTGAGTCCGTCTTGCACGATGGGGAACAGCTCAACAATAAAAGGCTCCACCTTTGCATAGTAGCCGAGATATTCATCATGTACTTTGTCGAAGTCTAACGGTGTGCCGCCCAGCGCGCCGATGATCTTATTTTTGAGCATGATCTGCATTCGTAATTTATTTGCGAACACTTCTTTGTCAGCGAAATCGCTCCAGCGAATCCCATTGTAGCTGACCTTGTCCGCGAAGGTCGGGCCGATGCCGCGCCGCGTAGTGCCGGTCGCGCCAGCGCCTTTGGCTTCCTCGTAAAGCCCATCCAAAATTTTATGATAAGGCATGATGATATGCGAACGCGGTGAGATCAAGACGCGCTTTTCAAGCTTGAGTCCAGCCGCCCGTAAAGAATTCATTTCCTCGATCAGCACAGCCGGGTCGATCACCACGCCGCCGCCGATCAAGCATTTCGCACGCGGATAAAAAATTCCTGATGGCACGAGATGAATTTTGAATTCACCGAATTCATTGATGATGGTGTGCCCGGCGTTGTTACCGCCATTGTAGCGCGCCACAAAATCAAAATCTCCCGCAAAGGTGTCGATGGCTTTGCCTTTGCCTTCGTCGCCCCATTGCGTTCCAAGAATCACGGTGACGGACATGTTAACTCCTTAAGTTGATTGTCATTGCGAGCGGAGCGAAGCAATCTCCACCAACGTTTGCTCAGCGATTTCTTCTGCCAGGCCAACATAACTCAGCGGTGAGAGTTCACGTAATTTTGATTTTATGTTTTCGTTCACCTGTAAATTTTCAACCCACAGCTTGAATGATTCTTTCGTGATGTCTTTACCGCGCGTCAGGGATTTTAGCTGGTCGTAAGCTTTCGCGTCACCGGATGCGCGCAGGATGGTTTGTGCGCCCTCGGCTACAACCTCCCAATGCGCCTCCAACTCGGACCTCATGGCAGACTCATCCGCTTCGACTCTTTCCAAGCCTCGATCCAGACTCGCATATGCCACCAGTGAATGTCCCAGCGCCGTGCCGAATGTGCGCCTGACAGTTGAGTCGGAAAGATCGCGTTGCAGCCGCGAGACGGGCAGTTTACGTGCATATTCTTCGAGCAGGGAATTGGCGATGCTGAGATTTCCTTCAGCGTTTTCAAAGTCAATCGGGTTGACCTTTTGCGGCATGGTCGAAGAACCGGCTTCGTTTTTTACCACGCGCAATTTCAGATAGCCGTCGCTCGTGTATTGCCACATATCTTGCGCCAGATCGAGCAAGATGGAATTTATCAGATGAAGTGTGTTGAAATATTCCACCCAATTGTCGTATGGCAAAATTTGCGTGGTGACGAGATTGGGCTCCAGCCCAAAACTGCGAACGAATTTTTCGCTGAAGGCGAACCAGTCCACTTGCGGCGCGGCAGATTGGGCAGCATTGAAGTTGCCAACTGCGCCTGTCAATTTGGCTTCAAAGCCATGCGCTTTCAACGCGGCAACTTGCTTTTTCAGGCGCGAACAAAAAACAGCCATCTCTTTGCCAAACGTAGTTGGGACGGCAGGCTGTCCGTGAGTGCGCGCCAACATGGGCGTGGATTTGTGTTCACGGCCAAGCGTGGCAAGTTGCTCCACGATCGTCGTCAGAGCGGGCAGGATGATTTCGTCACGCGCGGTTTTCAAGGCAATGGCTTGAGCGATCTGGTTGGCATCCTCCGACGTCAGCGCAAAATGAAGCCATGAAACGGTGTCCGCCAGAGAGGTCGAGGCGAGGCGGGCGGACAAAAAGTTCTCGATGGCTTTGACATCATGGCGTGTGGTTCGCTCGATGTCTTTGATCTGGCGCGCATCACCCACCGAGAAATCTGTGGAGAGCGCCTCGAGCAGGCCCAGTTCGGCGGAGGTAAAGGGCCGAACTAGATTTGCATCGCGTGAAAGAGAAAGCAGGTAAGCGATCTCCACACGCACGCGCTCGCGGATGTAGGCGAACTCTGAAAAGTGACTGCGAAGCGATTTGGTTTCGCCTGCGTAGCGTCCGTCGAGAGGGGAGAGGGCTTGCAAGTCGTCAGTCATGATTTTCATTATCAGTACTTCACGAAAGGGCTTGAACATGGTTAACTTGGTTCCTACCACGGAGGCCAAGAACCATGTCCAAGCCCAGCACCAAGATTACCCGAACAATCCGATCTGA
>JAJYOH010000070.1 GCA_021796315.1 Chloroflexota bacterium | reverse complement strand
TGGAAAAAATAATGACGAAGAAAAGACCTGACATTATCGCAATCGACGGGCCGGCTGCATCCGGCAAATCCACGCTGGGACATCGGCTGGCAGATGCGCTTGGTTATCTTTTTTTTGATACAGGCGTGATGTATCGCGCTATAACTTGGTTGGTCTTGCAGCGCGGCATCAACGTCAGCGATGAGAAGGCGATCACAGCTTTGGCGGAGGAAACGCAAATAGATGTACTGCCCGCCTCACGGTCGGATGGACGCGCTTGCGATGTTATCGTCGGGGGGCAGGACATCACGTGGGAAACGCGCCGTCCCGAAGTGGAAGCAAATGTCTCGGTCATTTCTGCTTACGCGGGCGTGCGTCATGCCATGAGCGAACAACAGCGCCGCATCGGTCAGCGCGGAAAAGTTGTGATGGTCGGGCGCGACATTGGCACAGTCGTTTTGCCGGAGGCTGATTTGAAAATTTATCTCGACGCGTCTGCGGAAGAGCGCGCCCGCCGCCGCCATGAAGAGAATGTTTCGCGCGGCACGAAATCTGATTATGAAAATATCCTCGCCAAAGTCCTCGAGCGTGACCGCATCGACTCCACGCGCGATGTGGCGCCGCTCAAAGCTGCGGAGGATGCGATCGTTCTTGACTCTGATAAGCTGGATGCTGATGAAGTCTTCGAGCGGGCGCGGAGGCTGTGTGAGTAAAAAGGAATATCGCGTCTCGTGCGACCTGCGGTTGAGACGCTCGATATTGAAAGCCACTGCCCGGCTGATATTGAAAATTTTCACCCGCGTCAAAATAACGGGACTTGATAATATTCCGCGCGGGCAGGCTTATGTTGTTGCGATCAATCACATCTCGATATTTGACCCACCGGCGGCGGTGGCCTTTTGGCCGGAAATGCTTGAAATCGCCGGTGCGGCGGATGTCTTCGACAGGCCATTTCAGGGCCAGGTGGTTAAATTGTACGGGGCGATCCCGGTCCATCGCGGCGAGATCGACCGCCAGTTGATCGAGACCACACTGGCGATGCTGCGCTCCGGGTATCGACTCTTGATCGCGCCGGAGGGCGGACGCTCACATGTCACAGCCATGCGGCGGGCCAAGCCGGGCATCGGGTACATCCTCGATGAAGTGCGTGTCCCTGTTTTGCCGGTTGGCATCATCGGCACAACCGCGGAGGCCGCCCAGGCCGCTTTGCGTTTTCAGCGCCCGCTGCTTGAAATCAGGGTGGGAAAACCTGTTCAATTGCCGCCCGTTGAAGGTCGCGGTGAAGAGCGGCGCGCTGCCCGCCAACGCAATGCTGACCTCGTTATGCAATACATCGCCGGACTCCTGCCCCCAGAATACCGCGGCGTCTACGCTGATTCTGCCATCGATCCCGCCTGAAAACAAACAAAATTCCCAAATTCGCAAATCCAATCGCCTGTATCTGTGATGTTGTAAGTCAGTTACAGAGTCGGCGAAGTTGGGGGCTTGGGCTATAATTATCAAGCGCATGAGTTTTCTCTTTACGCTTTTATCCGTCTTCCCTTTCCCGATTCTTCCCACATTTACAGGATGGGTTGTCTGGTTATCCCTACTTGGATTGTTGATTTTTAATTTATATCGCTGGAGACAGATCCAACCAGCCTGGAAAAAGCGCGAATGGGGAATTTTTATTGTCCTTTTAGTTCTCGTCCCATTTTCAAGTTTGTTTATTGGAGTACAGTTATCGGCAGGGTCGGCTTTGCCTTTACCGGGATTGCCGACCAACCACGCTCCCGGTTCTTCGATGATGTTGTTCTCGGCCATCCCGTGGATTCTGGCGGGGGCTTTTCTCGGCCCGTTCGGCGGGGCGGCGGCGGGCGCGTTGGCGGGGATTTTACGCGGCGTCTGGGATACCTACAACATTTTTACCGTGCTTGAATTTGCATTGCTGGGTGCGCTTTTTGCATCCAGTGTGCGGCAGAGATATCGAACGCCTGCTTATCAAATTACGCGCCAGCCATTTGTCAGTGCGTTGATTCTGATTCCGTTCCACGCGGCGCTCTATGTGACGGGCGCATTTTTCAGCACACCGGCATCCGTGCCGGCGGCGGCGCGGCTTGACTTTGCCCTTAGCAATGCAGGCGTAGCCGCTTTGTCATTTGCCGGGGAAATCCTGGTCGCTGGAATCGTGTGTCAAATAGCGGCGGCCGCTTTCCCGTCGATGGGAGGAGCGAAGCAGCAGTTACAACCTTCGCCCACGGAACAAAGTCTCGAAACGCGCTTTTTGTTTGGCACCGGTACATTCATCCTGGCTTTACTTTTGGCGCTCTTGATCGGCGATTGGATCGTGGCTGGCAACAAGGCCAGCGATATGATCGAGCAACGATTGAAGAGTACGGCAGAATCAGCCGCGCAGACTGTGCCGTTTTTCCTCGAGACCGGACAGAACCTGGCCGTGCAAGTGGCATCTGATCCGCGTTTGCTGGATGCGGCTGATCCCGAACTTTCATCCATCATCGGCCAGCGGATGCAGGCCGCGCCATACTTTGATCAATTCTTCGTGTTGGACGCGGCCAGCCGCAGTTTGGTCGGCGCTTATCCAGGCGCGGCTCGCCAGAGTTTTTCGCTTTTTCCACAGGAATCCCTGGGCATGGAATTGGCCGCCAGCGGCGTGTTGGTGCAGATCTATTCCATCCCATCGGCTCTGCCGGATGGTTCGGCGCGCGTCTCGTTCATGATCGGCATTGTGAATTCCACCGGTCAGGTCCAACGTGTGTTGATCGGACGCACCACACTCTCGACTAATCCATTGACCCAGCCTCTTATCACGAGTTTGAAAAGCATCGGGGATTTGAACGGAACGGGTTTGTTGCTGGATGAAAATGGACAGATCATTTATGCCTTTTCTCAAACCGGCAACACGCCATCTTCTTTTGATAAGCCGGTTGATTTAACCAAATCATTTTATACATCCACAGCCAGCGACGGCACGCGCCAGTTGGTTTATTACTGGCCGGTGGTGGCGCGTCCATGGGCGATTGTCCTGACCGTCCCGGCGCAACAGACGCAACAGCTTGCGCTCGACATTGCCATGCCATTGTTCATGATGATACTTATATTGGCGGTTGTGGCGCTCGTCTCTTTGCGAGTGGGCTTGCGCGTCATCACCGGATCGTTGAAAAATCTGGCAGTTGAAGCCAACCGCATCGCGGATGGCAAACTCGATCATCCGCTTCAAGTAACCGGCGTGGATGAGGTCGGCCAGTTGCGGCGCGCCTTTGAGCAAATGCGCGTCAGCCTGGCGGCCCGCCTCGACGAACTCAATCGTCTGTTGGTGGTCAGCCAGGGCGTGGCATCCAGCCTCGAGATGCAGGATACGGTCAAGCCGGTGCTCGAAGCGGTTTTATCCATCGGCGCGAACGCGGTGCGCGTGGTGCTTTCCCCATCCATTTTGCCTGAGACGCCCATCGAGCTTCCGTCACGCTTCGCAGTTGGTTCAGCCAAAGACGCGTATGCGTATTTGGACGATCAAATTTTGACGATGGCGCAAAAACAGGAGCGCATCGTTTTCTCGAATCTTTCCCGGACCCGTGAACTGACTCTCGACCCGAAGCGCGCCCAGCCTGCGGCTTTGCTGGCGGTTGCCTTGCGGCACGAGAATCGTTATTACGGCGTGGTGTGGGCCGCGTTCGAACAGGCGCATAATTTTTCCGAAGCGGATGTGCGTTTCGTGACGACGCTGGCTGGTCAGGCTGCCTTGGCGGTTGCCAACGCCCGCCTCTTCCTGAACGTGGAAGTGGCGCGCCGTCAACTGGAAGCGATCATCAACTCCACGCCTGATCCCGTGCTCGTCACCGACCAGCAGAATCATCTTTTGCTTGCCAACCGCGCCGCCGGACAATCGCTCGACATCGATATTCAAAAAGTGCGCGGGCAGACCGTTGAAAAAGTTATCCAACAAAAACCACTGCTCGATCTTTTACTGGCTGGCGGTGAGAAACAATCGGCGGAAGTGGTTCTGCCAGATAACCGAACTTATCTTGCGACGGCTTCCTCTGTTGTTGCGGATGGACGTTCTGTGGGCCGTGTCTGCATCCTGCGCGATGTGACCAAGTTCAAAGAGCTCGACACGATGAAGTCTGAATTCGTGGCGACGGTCAGCCACGACCTGCGCTCGCCGCTGACGTTAATGCGCGGTTATGCCACCATGCTCGAAATGGTCGGCGACTTGAACGACCAGCAGCAGAATTATGTGAAGAAGATCGTGACCGGTGTCGAGAATATGTCGCGGTTGGTCAATACCCTGCTCGACCTTGGGCGCATCGAGATCGGCGTCGGCTTGCAATTGGAAAGCGTCTCAGTATTGGATATTCTGGAACGCGTCACCAGTGCATTGCAAATGCAGGCGACACAAAAAGAAATCGGTTTCAATGTCGAAATTCCCAAAGATATGCCGCAGACAGTTGAAGCGGATCAGGCTTTATTGCATCAGGCAGTCTACAATCTGGTTGAGAATGCCTTGAAATACACTCCTGAAAAAGGGAGTGTCACAGTCCGGGTAAAGGCAAAAGATAATGCAATGATCTTTGAGGTGGAAGATACAGGCATTGGCATCGAACCCGATGACTTGCCGCGCTTGTTCGAGAAATTCTATCGCGGCAAGCAACGCGAAGCGCGCGCCCAGCATGGGTCCGGGCTGGGACTCGCCATCGTCCACTCGATTGCAGAAAGCCACGGCGGTAAAGTCTGGGTGGAATCCAAGTTGGGCAGGGGAAGTACTTTCTTCCTGCAAATTCCTCTGACACAACCAAACGAATCAAAAGTTGGTTAGCGTCAAAACTACACTATAATGTTGACGCGCTCTCGCCTGTGCGAGGGCATCTTTGTCTGAAAAACACCACATGCTTACGCCAGAAGAAAATAAATCCACCCCTTTTATTCATAGAAAGACAGATTATAAGCCGCCCCAAAATTTCAGTCACTGGCTGATTGGACGTCCGCTTCAGACTGCCGATGCGCCGCATCAAACGATTGGCAAGGCTATTGGCTTGGCGGTGTTTGCGTCGGACGCCTTATCGTCCACCGCCTATGCAACACAGGAAATCCTTGTTATCCTGGCCATGGCTGGGACAGCGGCGTTTGGGTATGTTTTTCCAATCTCCATCGCGATTGTCATTCTGTTGACCATCGTGTCGCTTTCTTATGAACAGACCATCCACGCCTATCCGGATGGCGGGGGCGCGTACATTGTGTCACGCGATAATTTGGGCGAGTTCCAGGCCTTGATGGCCGCCGCCGCGCTTCTGTTGGATTACACACTCACAGTTTCCGTTTCGGTTGCTTCAGGTGTGGCCCAAATCGTTTCAGCCTACGAGAATTTATTTCCTTATCGGGTTGTGATCGCGGTGGCTTGTATCGCCTTCATTATGTTGATAAACCTGCGCGGCGTGAAGGAATCAGGTTCGGCTTTCGCCATCCCGACTTATTTTTTTGTTGTGATGATGTACATCACTGTAGGGCTTGGTCTTGGCCGACTTTTCTTCGGATCACTGGGAACCGTACCCGATGCGCCTGATGTGGAAGCTCTTAGCGGAACATTGGGAGCAATCACACCATTTCTTATACTTCATGCTTTTGCAAGCGGTACAGCGGCACTGACCGGTGTGGAGGCTATTTCCAACGGTATCACTGCTTTCAAGGAACCTCGTTCACACAATGCAGGCATTACTTTGATTTGGATGGCGTTCATTCTTGGTTCGTTATTTTTGGGAATTTCATACCTGACGCGCGCAGTCGGGGCTGTCCCTTCGGAAACAGAAACAGTCATCTCCCAGATTGCCCGCACTATTTTTAATGGACGTGGCATTCCTTATTTGCTGGTTATCTCGGCCACCACGGTCATTCTTATCATGGCGGCCAACACGGCCTTTGCAGATTTCCCGCGTTTGAGCGCGATGGCTGCCAAGGATGGTTTCCTGCCTCGCCAATTAACGTACCGCGGTAGTCGCCTGGTTTATTCTTATGGGATAACGTCGCTGGCGATTATTGCATCGGTCCTGATCATCGGTTTTCAGGCGAGTGTGACGCGTCTTATCCCTCTTTATGCGATTGGTGTGTTCCTCTCCTTTACACTATCGCAGGCTGGCATGGCGCGCCGTTGGTGGAAGATTGGTCATTTGGCAGAGGGCGCGGAGATCAAAGAGCGGGGTTCCATCCTCCGATACGAGAAAAATTGGCAATTCAAAATGGTGATCAATGGGTTTGGGTCGGTGTGCACAGCAATAGTGATGCTTGTATTTGCAACCACCAAATTCAGCGATGGCGCATGGATCGTTTTAATTCTGCTGCCGATTCTTATCGGGATATTTGGCCTTATCCATCGACACTATATGGGCGTGGCTCGTCGCCTCTCGCTGGATAGTTACGGTGAGCCGCCGCCGTATACAGGACGCCATCGTGTGATTGTCCCGGTCAGCAGTATGCATCAGGGGACGCTGGCAGCGTTGCGTTATGCACGTATGTTGTCTGATGATGTGACGGCTGTTCATGTTTCGACCGATCCGATTGAAACAGAAAAAATCCGGAGCAAATGGGAAGTCTGGGGGAGAGGAACACGTCTCGTTATTGTGGATTCCCCATACCGCCTCTTTCTGGAACCTTTGCTGGGTTACATCGAAGAAATTATTGCCAGCCGACAGCCCAACGAGACGATCACGATGGTGGTGCCGCAATTTGTTCCGGGACAGAAAGTTTTTAATGTCCTGCACATGAACACGGCAGATTTACTGCGCAAAGAACTGTTGTCCCGGCCGGGTGTGGTGATTACGGATGTTCCTTATCAGATCCCTTAACCGTCTCCGCGAAAAAAGATTTGTAATATAATCCTGTCACTCCTCGCCTGGACGAGGATGTCTTTTTGTAAGCGGAAAGAAAATAAATGTTAACTCCCGAGAATAATCAAACTGAAATCATGCGGAAACAAAGCGACTATAAGCCGCCGCGTTCCCTGAGTCATTGGTTCATTGGCCGCCCTTTAAATACCGCTGACGCTCCGCATCAAACTATTGGTAAGGCGGTGGGGCTGGCTGTTTTTGCATCAGACGCACTTTCTTCCACTGCGTATGCAACCCAGGAAATTCTGGGTGTGTTGGCTGCAGCGGGTTCAATCGCATTCGGTTATGTTTTTCCTGTTTCCATTGCAATCGTAGTCCTGCTTGCTATTGTGACAATTTCTTATGAGCAAACCATTCATGCCTATCCGGGCGGCGGCGGTGCTTATATCGTTGCCCGTGATAACCTGGGTGAATTGCCCGCACAGACTGCAGGCGCGGCTTTGTTGACAGATTACATTCTCACTGTTGCAGTTTCGGTCTCCTCTGGAATTGCCCAGATTGTTTCTGCGTACCCGGCCTTGTTCCCATACCGGGTTGAACTTGCCGTCGGTGCTGTTCTTTTAATCATGGTGGTCAATTTGCGCGGTGTAAAGGAGTCGGGATCTGCCTTTGCGGTCCCGGCTTATTTCTTTATCGTGACGATGCTCATCACGGTTGGCTTGGGGATGTTCCGCTTTTTGAACGGTACTCTCGGTACAGTTGTGAATCCACCCGAAGTTACGATCCTTCCAACGGTCGCAGTGCTCACACCTTTCTTGATTTTACATGCCTTTGCAAATGGCACAACTGCACTGACGGGCGTGGAAGCTATTTCCAATGGCATCACTGCCTTCAAAGAACCTCGCAGCCGAAATGCAGGCATTACGCTAATTTGGATGTCTGTTATTCTTGGCTCTCTTTTTCTTGGTATTTCATATCTCACGGGGCGAATAGGCGCGGTCTTTTCGGAACAAGAGACGATTATTTCTCAACTGGCACGCACGGTTTTTGATGGACGCGGCCCACTCTATCTGGGTTTGATCTGGGGGACGACAGTGATTCTGATCATGGCCGCCAATACTGCCTTCGCTGATTTTCCTCGACTTGGAGCGCTTCACGCAGGCGACGGGTTTTTACCCCGTCAATTGACATTCCGTGGCAGCCGCCTTGTCTATTCGAACGGGATTGTTACCTTGGCGGTCATTGCTTCAGTGTTGATCGTCATCTTCCAGGCATCTGTAACTCGCTTGATTCCATTGTATGCAATTGGCGTTTTTCTCTCATTCACTCTTTCGCAGACAGGCATGGCGCGTCGCTGGTGGAAGATCGGGCACATGAAGGAAGGCGAAGAGATAGTTGAGCCTGGTTCCACGCTCCATTATGAAAATAACTGGCAATTCAAGATGTTTGTGAATGGCTTTGGCGCGCTGTCAACCGCCGTGGTAATGGTGGTATTCGCTGTGACCAAATTCCGCGAAGGTGCGTGGGTTGTTCTCCTTCTCACTCCTGTGCTCGTGACCATTTTCTTTTCCATTCATCGCCATTACCATCACCTGGCTCACAGCCTTTCGCTGGAAGATTTTGATGGCCTCCCGGCGCGGCAGACGCGTCATCGAGTCATTATGCCGATCAGCGGAGTGCATCAGGGAACGCTCGAAGGATTGCGGTATGCGCGTTTGCTGTCGGATGATGTAACCGCTGTCCATATTTCAATTGACCTGCATGAGACCGAGAAAGTCCAGAAGAAATGGGTTACCTGGGGGGAAGGGACGCGGTTGGTCATCCTGGATTCCCCGTTCCGCCTTTTTGTTGAACCATTGCTCAAATATTTGTCAGATATTATTGACCATCGTCAGCCAAATGAGACGATCACGATTGTTGTGCCGCAATTTATTCCATCAAAGCGAATTCACAACCTGCTGCACATGCAAACCGCCAATGTTTTACGGAGCGAACTCCTGGAAAAACACGGGGTTGTTGTTACTGACGTTCCCTATCATATAGCGGAAAGTAAAGTGGAAGAGGAGTAAGGCTTATGAACGTAATTGTTGTTGGATGCGGCCGCGTCGGTGCGGAGCTCTCCTTCCGCTTGTTTAAAAGCGGACATCAAGTTGTTGTTGTGGATAGCAATCGCGATGCTTTCAATCGCCTGCATTCTGATTTTCGCGGTCGAACTCTTGAAGGGGAAGGCCTGGCGGAAAATGTGTTGGAACGTGCAGGTATTAAAGATGCTTATGGTTTGGCCGCAGTTACAAACTCTGACACCCTGAATGCGGTTGTGGCCCATACGGCGCGTACTGTCTATAACGTTCCGATTGTGGTGGCGCGAAATTACGATCCGGATTTGCGTTCGGTGCTTGAGGCGTTTGGTTTGCAGATAGTCAGTTCCACTTATTGGGGGGCCCAACGTGTGGAAGAGTTATTAAATAACCCATCCCATAAGGCAGTCTATTCGGCGGGCAATGGAGAAGTGGAAGTCTATGAGACGATCATTCCCGACACCTGGAATGATCATACCTTGAAAGAATTGCTGGATCCGATCAAGCAGTGCTACCCGGTCGCTTTAACGAGAGCCGGTTCCTCGTCCCTGCCTGAAGCGGAGATGCGATTAAGAGTCGATGACGTGTTGTACGTCAGCACCACTTTCGATGGCATTGGCGCATTGACGGCTCGTCTATCTGGAAAGGCGGCTTAATATGTTTGTACTCATTGCCGGCGGTGGACGCACTGGAGCGCGACTCGCCAGCCTCCTTCTTAATCAGGATTACAAGGTGCGGCTTGTTGAAAACCGCCGCTCCTTGTTAATGCATTTACATCAGGAACTTCCTACCGAAGTGATTTATGAGGGCAATCCGATTAACCCGACTGCGTTGGAGCAAGCCGGCCTGCGCGAAGCGAATGTAGTGGCCGCAGTGACTGGTGAAGATTCAACCAACCTGTCCTTGTGTTTCATCGCCAAGACCATGTTCGGCGTGCCGCGCACGATTGCGCGTGTGAACAATCCAAACAACTCCTGGCTGTTTAACGAGACTTTTCACGTGGACGTGGCCCTAAATCAAGCTGATGTGTTGGCGCATCTCATTCAGGAGGAGATGTCGCTGGGCGATATGATGACTCTCTTCAAGCTTCGCCGCGGACGTTATTCTGTTGTGGAGGAAAAAGTCCCGGCGGGGGCGAAGGGCATTGGTGTTGCCTTGAAGGATATGGGGCTCGAAGAACAATGTGTCATCTCGGCCATTATCCGCGATGGCAAAATGACTTTGCCGCGCGGCGACAGCGCTTTCCAGGAAGGCGATGAGATATTGGCTGTCGCCAGCCCCGAAGGCGCGCAGAAATTGGCCGCTTTATTGGCGCATCCGGTTTATCCCACGCGCGAAGCTCCGAAAAAAGCTGAGAAGAGAATCTGAAATTGACCGAATCGGAATCTTTACGGTATAATACCGTGCTTCTCCAAATAGCTGGCTGGTTCCCAATTGGGACTTGCAATCATCAATTAGTAAGTGAGGAACGTATTTCATGACCAAGCGTACATATCAACCCAAGATCCGCCGCCGCATGCGTGTGCATGGTTTTCGTCAGCGCATGGCTTCGGCCGATGGGCGCGCAGTTCTTAAGCGACGCCGCGCACGCGGGCGTTACAAATTAACTGTCACAGCCAACGAGCATGTGAAGCGGATGCACTGGTAGATCTTCGCCAGCGCAGCGAGGAACACATACTTCCCCTTTCAAGAGGTGCGGGTGCAGCGTAAATTCCGCCTGACCCGGTCGGAAGATTTCAAGCGGGTGCGGCGATTCGGCAAATCGTTTGCCCACCCGCTTGTTGTGTTAGTAGTGCAGGCAAATGAAGAGATGAAAGTTCGTGTGGGTGTGGCCGTTGGCCGAACAGTGGGAACGGCTGTGAAACGGAATCGGGCCAAACGTCTGATGCGCGAAGCGATGCGGCCTCTCATTCCCTCGCTCGCCTCCGGGCGGGACTTGATCCTGATCGCACGACCCAGGCTTTCATCCGCCACCCTGGCCCAAACCCGCGAAGCCCTGCTGACGGTTTTACGCCGCGCTGAATTGCTCTCCCCAAACAATGCAACCTGAATTTTATCTGCCGCATGAATATCCCGATGAGCCGCGCCTGCGGGATTTGCCGCGTACGCCGCGCAATTGGGCGTGCCTGCCGCTGCTGGCTTTAATTCGTTTGTACCAACTGGTTATCTCACCCGGCCTGCCGGAAGGCACGTGCCGCTTCTATCCATCCTGCTCTCATTACGGATATCAGGCAATTTACAAGCATGGGGCTTTGAAAGGCTCGTTGATGGCGAGTTGGCGCGTACTTCGTTGCAACCCGTTCAATCCCGGTGGGTATGACCCGGTTCCCTAGGAGTTAGAAATCATCCAATGAAACGTTTGAAGTTAATCTCGTTCGTATTACTCGGCGCAATATTGTTGAGCGCTTGCGCCAGCGGCGCCAGCACGGTGAGCAGTTGGCCGGGTCTTGCCGCCGACTCCACCAATGCCTATCTCGCCGATGGCAATAATGTATATGCGGTGCGCTTGAGCGATGGCGTCAAGGTTTGGCAATATCCGACTAGTGCCGGTACTCCCAAATTCTTTGCCACTCCCGTCCTTACATCTGATGGACAGTTGCTGGTTGGGAGTGCCGGGACGGATGATGCGCTATACAGTCTTGATCCGACCACCGGTAAAGAGAAATGGGCCGCGCCTTTTACCGGAGCAAAGGATAAATGGATCGCATCACCGCTTGTCGTTGGAGACATGATTTATACTGCCAATAATGACGGCACGCTTTACGTTCTCAAACTTGCCACAGGCGAACTCCAATGGTCCCTGCCCATCAGCCATTCGTTGTGGGCCGCTCCCGTTTCCAATGGCAAATTGATTTTTATAACATCGCTCGATCATTTTCTGTACGCGGTCGATCCTCAGTCGCATAAGATTGCGTGGAAGGTGGATATGGGCGGCTCGGTTCCCGGTTCGCCCGCCGTCAGCGCAGATGGCTCGACGATATACGTTGGCGGGTTTACCAAAAAGCTCAGCGCGGTCAGCGCTGCCGATGGTTCCATCCATTGGACGGCTGATACAAAAGATTGGGTCTGGGATGCACCCGCGCTGGATGGCGATACTGTTTATGCGGCAGACATCAGTGGTAATATCTATTCATTCGGCGCACCCAACGGTAAAAATGCCTGGCCTGATGTTCAGCCCGATGGGCCGATCACTGGAAGCCCGGTAGTTCTTTCAGACGGCACAGTGGTTGTTGTAACCGAATCCGGATTGGCGTATGCGTTTGACCGTGTTAGCGGCAAAGCCTGGGGCGTTGGCACGAACATTGGCGGAAAGATTTACACCACACCGGTTGTGTCCGGTAATCTCATCCTCATTGCCCCGATGGGCGCTGATTCTTTATTGGCGGCGTTGAATAATAGCGGCAATGTGGTCTGGAAATTTACAGGCAAATAAAGGAAGTCATTATGTGGGATCTCCTTATTATCAATCCGTTTACAAATGCCTTATTATGGATCTACGATGTTCTCGGCCATAATTATGGCGTTGCGATCATTCTCTTTACCATCCTGATCCGTCTCATCACCTGGCCGCTCAACGGTCAACAGTTGAAGGGCGCCAAAGTGATGCAGGATTTGCAGAGCGATAAGGAATGGCTCGATATTCAAAAGAAATACGCCAAGGACAAGGAAAAGCTGGCGCAGGAGCAGATGCGCATTTATAAGGAACGCGGCATCAATCCCTTTGCGTCCTGTCTGCCGACGCTTATCCAGTTTCCGATCATCATCGGCCTGTACCAGAGCATTACGCGCGCCCTGGCTGCCACGCCGTTGGGATTGCTCGATCTGGCGCGCAGTATTTATCCATGGTTCTTGAATATCTCCACGCTGATTCCGCTCAACAGCCGTTTCCTGTGGATGGACCTTGGCCGCCCTGAGGGGATTCCTTTCCCGGCTGGGTTCACATTATCTTTCCTGCCGTATGGTTTTCCAACACTGGCAATCGTTGTGGCAATCACAACCTATCTTCAAACCAAGCTGACCATGCCTCCGCCCTCGACCAGCAACCCAAACGATCAAACCGCGGCCATGACCGGCATGATGAGCATTTACATGCCACTGTTCCTCGGCTGGCTGGTGTTGAATTACGCTTCCGGTCTCGCGGTTTATTTTGTCACCAGCAACGTGCTGGGCATCGTTCAATATGCAATGATGGGCCGCGTCAACTGGCGTAATCTTTTGCCGGGCGCCAAACCCGCTTTGCCTGCCGGCAAGAAAAAATAATAAATAGGGAGGTCGACATGGCTGAACGCACAACGCTGGAAATCATCGCTCCGACTGTGGAAGAAGCCCTCGCACAAGGGCTGGCTCAATTGGGCCTGCCCGCCGATGCGGTCTCGGTGGAAGTGCTGGACGCGGGTAACAAAGGTTTGTTTGGATTGGGTGGACGCCAGGTGCGCGTGCGCTTGACTGTTAACCCACCGCCCGGATCGGAGCCTGTTGCACCGCCGCCTGCGCCGGAAAAGCCCAAAGCGGCGCGTCCGCCCAAAACGGAGAAGCCCGCCTCGCGTCCGGAAAAAGAAGCGGCTCCCGTTAAAAAAGTTGAGTCCGCTCCCAAAGCGGAATCCGTGTCTCACGAGCATGATCCCATTCTCGATAAGACCGAAGCCATGGTCTCTAAACTTTTATTCCACATGGGAATGAAGGCGCAGGTCTCGGCGCATTATGGTGAGTCGCGCGATGACCATCATCCGATCATGGTGGATATTCGCGGCAACGACCTCGGCGTTTTGATCGGCCGCCGCGGCGAGACGTTGAACGCGTTTCAATATGTCGCATCGCTGATGGTGGGCAAGGAAACGCAGGAGTTCATTCAATTGGTCGTGGACGTGGAAGGCCATCGCGACCGGCGCGAACGCCAACTGCGGCAACTGGCGCGGCGCATGGCAGAACAGGTTATCAAGTCTGGCCGCAAGCTGACGCTTGAGCCGATGCCTGCCGCCGAACGGCGCATCATTCACATGGAATTGCGCGAGCATCCCGCGGTGATGACTCAAAGCACCGGCGAAGAGCCGCATCGCAAGATCGTGATCATGTTGAAGGATTTATAAAACAAGTTTTGTAGTTTGATGAAGGAAGAAAGAGGAAGGATGTTGAAGTCTTTCCTCTTTCTTCTTTTTTGAGAAGACCGCGATTCCATTTAGCCATTTTTCTCACGGTATAATCTATCCATGCCCGAACTAGCTGTGCTTGAATCTGTGGATTATCTCGTCATCGGCCACGTGACCGAAGATGTAACTCCCAGCGGGCTGCGCCTCGGAGGGACGGCAGCCTTTTCTGCTTTGACGGCGCACGCACTGGGCCTGCGCGTGGGGATCGTGACCGCCGCCAGTGAAAGGACTTCACTCAGCGCACTTTCCGGCATCACAGTGATTTCCGCTCCATCTGAACACACAACTACTTTTGAAAATATTTATATCGGCGGTGAACGCAAACAGACTCTTCAACATCAGGCCGAGGTAATTTCGTTTGAAAATGTACCCGATGCCTGGCGGACGGCTCCCATCGTTCATCTTGGACCGGTCGCGCAGGAATTGGGCGAAGAATTGCCGAAGAATTTTTCACCATCCCTGCTTGGCGTCACGCCTCAAGGTTGGATGCGGACATGGAACGGCGATGGACATGTCTCTCCGCACAAATGGGAGGCTGCTGAAACTTTTTTGCCTCGTGCCGGTGCAGTTATCTTCAGCCGCGAAGATGTTGGCGGCGACGAAGAATTGATCGAAGCGATGGCGCATCAAACGCGCATCCTGGTTGTTACCGAGGGTGATGCGGGATCGGTACTTTTCTGGAACGGGGACCGCCGCCGTTTTCGCGCGCCGGAACTCCTCGAAGTGGACGCGACCGGCGCGGGTGATATTTTTGCCGCCGCTTTTTTTATCCGTCTGTATACGACGCGTGATCCGTGGGAAGCCGCGCGTTTTGCCACCCAGCTTGCATCGCGTTCGGTGGCGCGTGTGGGTTTGAACGGAATCCCAACGCAAAAGGAAATTGAAGAGTGCCTGATGGAGGTTTTCTAGTGGCTCGCATTTATACATTCGTCAATCAAAAAGGCGGCGTGGGAAAAACTACGACTGCTGTCAATCTTGGTTCATACCTTGCAAATCTCGGACAGCACGTGCTGGTTGTTGATCTTGATCCGCAGGCCAATGCCACCTCCTGCCTCGGCGTGGACAAGTCCGCGGTTGCGGGCGGCACGTATGAGTCGTTGCTGGGCGGCGCTGCCACTCCGTTCATTTTGTTGAATGAAAAACTCAAGCTGGCGCTTCTGCCTTCATCTCCCTCGCTGGCCGGCGCCGAAGTTGAACTTGTGGATGAACTGGCGCGTGAGACTCGTCTCAAGAAAGCGCTCGAGCCGCTGATTGATCGTTACGATTACATCCTGGTCGATTGCCCGCCCTCGCTTGGACTGCTTACGATCAATGGCCTGGTTGCGGCGCGTGACGGCGTCATCGTTCCGGTGCAATGCGAATATCTTGCGCTGGAAGGACTCGGCCAGCTCACGCAGACTATCCAACGCGTGCGCTCGGCTCTTTTCCCCGACCTGAAAGTGCGCGGCGTCGTCCTGACCATGTTCGACCCTCGAACGAATCTTTCGACCGACGTTGTGGCCGAGGTCAATCGTCATTTTCCAGATCAGGTTTTCAAAGCGGTCATCCCGCGCAGTATCCGCCTTGCCGAAGCGCCCTCGTACGGACTTCCCATCTCGGCCTATGCGCCTTCGTCTGTTGGCGCGCAGGCGTATGAATCTCTTGCCAAAGAATTGCTCAAAGGCGATGGAAAAAAGAACGCGGCTTAATTATTTTCACCACAAAGACACAAAGAGCACAGAGTCTTCTTTGTGTTCACGAAGAAAAACCTTTGTGAACTTCGTGTCTCTGTGGTGAATTTTTAGGAGAATTTATGCCAAAACATTCCGGTCTCGGAAAAGGACTCGACGCACTCATCCCCGGCGGTTCATCTGCATCATCGGGTGGCGAAGGCGGCGGCGTGGCGCAAATTTCAATTGACCAGATCCAGCGCAACCCGCGCCAGCCGCGCCAGACTTTCAGAGAAAATGAACTCGAAGATTTGGCCGCCTCGATTCGCGAGCACGGAGTCATCCAACCTTTGATCGTTTCGCCTGCACGCGGCGGAATGTATACGCTTATTGCGGGCGAGCGGCGTTTGCAATCTGCACGCAAAGCCGGACTGAAAAATGTTCCGGTCGTCGTCCGCAATGCGAGCGACCAGCAATTGCTTGAACTCGCCCTCATCGAAAACGTCCAACGCGCGGACTTGAACGCCATCGAAGAAGCCGATGCTTATCAGAATCTCGCCAAAGAGTTTGGACTTTCACACGAAGCCATCGCCGCACGCGTTGGCAAAAGCCGCGT
>JAJYOH010000560.1 GCA_021796315.1 Chloroflexota bacterium | reverse complement strand
GGCGCGCTGCAAACCGGCGCATTGACCACTACCTTCACCGCTTCGCAAGGCCTGCTGTTGATGATCCCAAACATGTACAAGATCGCGGGCGAACTCACCAGCACGGTCTTCCATGTTGCAGCACGTTCGCTGGCCGCACAGGGACTTTCCATTTACGGCGATCACCAGGATGTGATGGCCGTCCGCCAGACGGGTTTTGCTCTATTCTCATCCGGTTCAGTGCAGGAAGCGCATGACTTTGCCGCCATCGCACAGGCCGCAACTCTAAAATCACGCATCCCCTTCGTACATTTCTTCGACGGTTTCCGCACCTCGCACGAGGTGACCAAGATCGTGCGGCTTGAAGATGAAGACCTGCGCACCCTTCTGGACGAAGATCTGGTACGCGCTCACCGGGAACGCGGCCTGTCTCCGGAACGACCCATGATCCGCGGCACCGCGCAGAATCCGGATGTGTACTTCCAGGCGCGTGAAACGGTCAATCCGTTTTACGCGGCCACGCCAGCCATTGTTCAGGAGACGATGGACAAATTCGCCAAAATCACCGGCCGCCAATACCACACTTTTGATTATATTGGCCATCCCAAAGCCGAGCGCGTGGTCGTCATTATGGGTTCTGGCGGCGAGACAGCCGAAGAGACGGTTAACTATCTGGCAGCAAAAGGCGAGAAAGTCGGCGCGGTACGGGTACGTTTGTATCGTCCGTTCTCGCTTGAACATTTCATCAAGGCATTGCCGAAATCTGTCAAATCCATGGCAGTGCTGGATCGCACCAAAGAACCCGGCGCGGGCGGCGAGCCGCTGTATCTGGATGTGGTAAACGCTTTGGTTGAGGGTTCCAAGTTGAAGGTTGATGGAAAACCTGCGACTTTCCAACCTTCCAACCTTCCGACTGTGATCGGCGGACGCTATGGCCTTTCATCCAAGGAATTCACTCCGGCCATGCTCAAAGCGGCATTGGATGAATTGAAAAAGGCTGCACCCAAAAATCATTTCACGGTCGGCATCAACGATGACCTTAGCCACACCAGCCTCGACTTCGATCCTTCATTTTCGATTGAGTCCGACGAAACAGTGCGCTGTGTATTCTTCGGCCTCGGCTCGGATGGAACGGTCGGCGCTAATAAAAATTCGATCAAGATCATTGGCGAAGAGACCGAGAATTACGCGCAAGGCTATTTCTATTACGACTCCAAAAAATCCGGCACGGTGACTCTCTCGCATCTGCGCTTCGGACCCAAGCCGATCCTGGCTCCGTACTTGATCGGCGCGGACCAGGCCAATTTTGTGGCCTGCCATCAATATTCATTCCTCGAACGCGTGGACATGCTCAAGTATGCCAAAGCGGGCGGTGTATTCCTGCTCAACAGCCTTTACGGTCCCGCTGATGTTTGGGATAAATTGCCGCGCGAAGTCCAGAAGGATATCGTCGACAAAAAATTAAAGTTCTATGTGATCAACGGTTACGAAGTGGCCGAAAAAGCCGGCATGGGCGGACGCATGAACACCATCATGCAGACGGCTTTCTTTGCCATCAGCGGCGTCCTGCCGCGCGAACAGGCCATTGCTGAAATCAAACATGCCATCGAAAAGACTTATGGCAAACGCGGCGAGGCCGTCGTCAAGAAGAATTTCGAAGCGGTTGACCGGACTCTCGAGAATCTTCATGAGGTCAAGGTTCCAGCCGAGATCAGCTCGAAGACGGCACGCCGCCTGCCGGTCGCGAATGAAGCGCCGGAATTTGTCCGCAGCGTGCTTGGACAAATGATCGCCTTCGATGGCGACAACATCCCCGTCAGCGCGCTTCCCGCGGATGGCACTTATCCGTCTGGAACTACTCAATGGGAAAAACGCAACCTGGCTTTGGACATTCCGGTTTGGGAAGAGGATTTGTGCATCCAGTGCGGTAAATGTGTGATGGTCTGCCCGCACGCCGTGATCAGACAAAAAATTTATGACAAGAAATTTCTGGATAGTGCGCCTGAAACCTTCAAACACCTGGACAGCAAGTTCAAGGAATTCCCCGGTATGGCTTACACAGTGCAGATTTCGCCGGAGGATTGCACGGGCTGCACCTTGTGCGTGGATGTCTGCCCGGTCAAGGATAAGACTCGGGTTGGACGCAAGGCGCTGAACATGGCGCCGCAACCGGCCCTGCGCGCGGCCGAAAGCAGGAACTGGGATTACTTTATGAAGATCCCCGACCTGGACCGCAAACTGGTGAATCCTTCGACGATCAAAAATTCGCAGCTGCTGCGCCCGCTGTTTGAATTCAGCGGCGCGTGCGCGGGGTGCGGCGAAACGCCGTACGTCAAATTGGTTTCACAATTATTCGGTGACCGTGCCATCGTCGCCAACGCCACCGGATGCTCATCCATTTACGGCGGCAACCTCCCCACCACGCCGTGGGCCGTTGACAACAACGGACGCGGCCCGGCCTGGTCGAACTCATTGTTCGAAGATAACGCCGAGTTTGGTTTGGGCATGCGCCTGACTCTCGACAAACAAAATGAATACGCCCGCGAATTAATGACGAGTTTTGAAAATGAACTCAGCACTGAATTGGTCAACGCGATTCTTCACGCCGATCAATCCGCTGAAGCTGGCATCGAAGATCAACGCCTGCGCGTGACGGAACTGAAAAAGAAACTCGGCGGCTCGAAAGATTCACGCGCCAAGGATTTGATCAGCGTCGCGGACAGCCTCGTCAAGAAATCCGTGTGGATCATGGGCGGCGACGGCTGGGCCTACGATATCGGCTATGGCGGTCTCGACCACGTGCTCGCTTCGGGACGCAACGTCAACGTGCTGGTGCTCGACACCGAAGTCTATTCCAACACCGGCGGACAAGCGAGCAAGTCCACGCCGCGCGCGGCAGTAGCCAAGTTTGCCATGGCTGGCAAAGGCCTGCCCAAAAAGGATCTCGGCTTGATCGCCATGTCCTACGGTTATGTGTACGTGGCGCGCGTCGCGATGGGCTTCAACGACCAGCAAACCCTCAAGGCCATGCTCGAAGCTGAGGCCTACGACGGCCCATCGCTCATCATCGCCTACAGCCACTGCATCGCTCACGGATACGACATGGCGCAAGGCCTCGAACAGCAGAAGCTGGCTGTTCAATCCGGTTCGTGGCCGGTCTATCGCTACGATCCGCGCCTGGCCGATGCGGGCAAGAATCCGCTCGTGATCGAGTCCAAAGAACCGAGCATTCCGGTTTCGCAGTACGCCTACAACGAAACCCGTTATAAGATGCTGACTCAAATGGACGAGGAACGCGCCGAGAAGTTGATGAAGGAAGCCCAGCAGGATGCCAAATCCCGCTGGAGGCTGTACGAGCAAATGGCCTCCATCCACTACGATGCCAACAAAAACGGCGGCGGAGAACAGGCATGACGGATCTTTCCACGACTTATCTGGGACTCCGTTTAAAAAATCTCTGTCCCTTGATTGAATTATTCATCGTTGCCGTAATATCAGCGGGAATCAGATTGGCAAAATAATCGTAATTGTAGACTTTTGGCGCCAACCGGGGCGCTATACTGAGAGCGGGCACAAATTGCGCTTTTGCCCAACTCGTTCCGTCGGACTAAAGTCCTGCCTCAGTCCATGAAAGTCGGTTGAAACCGACTTGTTGCGTCAGCCCCGCGAATCAGGTTGCAGAAAACCGCAATTTATGGCCGTGCCAAGTGTATTTGCCAGCCAACCGTTAGCCGATACATTGGCAGGAGTTAAATTTGTTGCTCCGCCGTAGGCCGCTACCCCCGGATATCCGCCGGGTCCCGGGAGGTCAAAGAACTTCCCGGCGGGAACTTTGCTGGTTAAATCTCCGTTGCTCTGAATATCGCCGTCCTTCACCTGCCACCAGGCGAAGTAGCAGCTTTGGGTGTTGCAGGCTTGAGTTTGATACGACCCGCAGGCGTTTATGCGGTACTGGCTTCCCCCGCCGCAGGAAGCAGTGCAGGCGCTCCAGGCTCCCCAGG
>JAJYOH010000069.1 GCA_021796315.1 Chloroflexota bacterium | reverse complement strand
GGTATCGCGGACATCTGATCTCGGAAGATTCCGCCGCGGCCTACGACCAACTGGCTGATTCCATTAAACAATATAACATTACCCCCCTCTTTCGTCTGGAAAAAGGCCAACAGATAGTTTATCTCGCACCCAGCAAGCCCGCGCCAAAACCGACGCGCGCTTCGATCAACATTATTCTTTTCATCCTGACCGTGTTAAGCGTCATGCTGGCAGGCGCGCAGCCTTCAGGTCCGATGCCAAGCGATACTCCCGGACAAATATTGCTTCTCTTGAAAAGTATTTTTACAGGCTGGCCTTTCGCACTTAGTCTTCTTGGAATATTGCTGGCACATGAGCTGGGTCATTATTTCATGAGCCGCCATCATAAAACCCCGGCTACTCTTCCATATTTCATTCCGCTGCCTTTCAGTCCGCTTGGGACAATGGGCGCGGCGATCTTGATGCAGGGCACGCCCAAGAACAAGCGCGTGTTGTTCGATATTGGCGTGGCTGGACCGCTGGCCGGGATGGTCATCGCCATCCCGGTATTGTTCATCGGGTTGGCTCTTTCATCGTTGACCACAGTCCAGCCTATCAATGGGGTGGTCTCGCTTGAAGGCAACTCTGTACTGTATCTGCTGGCAAAGTTCATCATGTTCGGAAAACTCCTGCCTGCCCCGCTTGGTTTGAGTGGTACGCCGCTTGCGCTTCATTGGCTGCGTTTCTTCTTTACGGGCCAGCCTGCACCCCTCGGCGGCACAGATGTATTCATTAATCCGGTGGCGTTCGCAGGTTGGGCTGGCCTGCTCGTGACCATGCTCAACTTGATTCCGGCCGGCACGTTGGATGGCGGACATGTGATCTACGCATTGTTTGGCGATAGGGCCGGCAAGGCCTTCCCGTTCATCTTTGGGGCGCTCGCCCTGCTGGGTGTATTCTGGAGCGGATGGTGGCTTTGGGCAGTGATCCTGCTCTGGCTCGGACGCGTCCATGCCGAGCCGCTCGACCAGATCACACAGCTCGATACGCGCCGCCGATGGGTCGCTTTGCTAGTGATCATCATTTTCATCCTGACATTCAGCCCGGTGCCGTTCATGGTTTTCAATGTTTAGAAATTTTAATCGCTGGCTCGCGCTCATCTTTATTTTTACATTTGCAATCTCAGCCTGCCAGCCAGCGCAAACAAAATTAACGGCAACGCCGTCAGCAAGCAGCACGCCGTCAGCCACACCCACGCCAAATGCGGGGGACCAGATCGAGGTCCCAAAAGATGCGCTCAAAGGTGTAACGATCCAGGTTTGGAATCCGTGGTTCAGCGTCGAATCCAGTTTATTCGAATCACAGGTCAAGGATTTCAATCAAACCAACGAGTGGGGCATCACCGTTCAATCCACAAGCCAGATGACTTACGGGCAACTTTACGATAACACCACAACGGCGCTGCCCACAGCGAACAGGCCGCAACTGGTGATCGCGCTTCCTGAGCAGGCGCTCGCATGGAATGCAAATGATTATGTCGTCGACTTGAATCCATACATCAATGATTCTTTGTACGGCATGAGCGGCGCAGACATAAAAGATTTCCCGAGCGCCTTTTTGACTCAGGATTCTTTTGACGGTAAACAATTGGGATTGCCTGCCGAACGTTCGGCCCGCTTCCTTCTCTACAACGTTAGCTGGGCACAACAACTGGGGTTTGATACGCCGCCCCGTACCGCCGACGAGTTCCGCCAGCAGGCCTGCCGCGCGCATCAGTTCATGTTGACCGATACCACGCGCAGCAACGATGGTCAGGGCGGCTGGCTGGTGGACACAACCCCAATGACCGCGCTCTCGTGGCTGACAGCTTTCGGCGGCGGCGTGCTCGAAGAAAACGATTATCGTTTTTTGACTCCCCAAAATATTGCCGCGCTGACTTTCGTCAAACAACTTTACGATGACAATTGCGCGTGGTCAACGCAAGCCGATACAAATTTGCCCGATGCTTTTGCGGCGCGTCAAGCCCTGTTCGTGACGGCAGGTCTGGAAGAGTTATCCGCTTACACGCGCAGCATGGCGACCGCCAACAACAGCGACGAATGGACTGTGTTGAGTTTTCCCGGCGATGTAAAAAGCGGGTTGATCATTTATGGTTCTTCGTTCGTTGTGTTGAAATCCACGCCAGAACAACAACTGGCCTCATGGCTTTTTGTGCGCTGGATGCTCGCGCCGCAGCAGCAGGCCAAATGGGTCGAGAGCACCGGTCTTTTCCCGCTGCGAACATCGTCGCTCGACTCGCTCAACGATTATAAAAACAGCCATCCTCAATGGGCCGCGGCGCTTGCCTTGATGCCCAAAGGGCAGATCCAGCCGCAGTTGGCCTCGTGGCGCAAAGTCCGCGTGATGTTGGGCGATGGCTTCGACAGCATGTTCCGCAACAACACGCCCGCCGGGCGCGTGGCTGAAATTTTGGCGATGATGGAATCGACTGCAAGAGATCTGAGCAAATGATTTTTTGTTTGAAGGTTTGAACGTTTAAAAGTTTGAACGTTTTATGTATCCGAAATATTCCATCCCGGAAGAAAACATTTATGGACTCGTCCGCGATGTGATTTTATTACGCCACCGCATCTTTCGGGACGATGCACTGGCCGCCGTTTCTCAGCTTGATCCACCCCTGAAGATCCTCCATCAAGAACATATTCCACAAAGTGGACCGTGCGTCATCACGGTCAATCATTATTACCGGCCTGATTTCTTCGCGCCCTGGTTCGCGTTTGCCATTTCCGCCGCAATACCGATGAACATACATTGGGTCATGACCGGCGAATTGACGTATCCGGGCAAATGGTATGCGCCAATTGGAATGATGCTCTCGCATTTTGCGCTGCACCGCATCGGGCGCGTTTATGATTTCACGCCCATGCCTCCCATGCCGCCGCGCGCAAAAGATATCGAAGAGCGTGCCGCATCTGTGCGTAAAGTTTTGGAATTTGTGGGACATGCAAAGAATCCAATCATCGGTCTCGCGCCCGAAGGCGGGGATCAAGTCGGCGGAGTTTTAGCGATGCCCGCTCCAGGCGTGGGACGATTCGCTTTGTTGCTCGCCGCTCGAGGCGCTGCCCTGCCGTCTCGCACCGGCGTGCTCACGGCACGAACGGTGAGCCCGTCGAAGGGGTTGAGGTTCGTGCCAGTGGGCGCTTATGAAGCTGACGGGGAATTTTGTCTGCACTTCGGCGAATCTTACGAATTAAAAATTCCGCACAATTTATCGACGGATGAAAAAGATTCAACCGCAGCAAAAGTCATCATGGAAAACATCGCACGCCTGTTGCCTGCTCATTTACGCGGGGAATTTAAGTAGCTTGTTGTTGGCGCACTCCGATCAAACTAACCGCGCTTAGCGCGAAGAGAATCGCATAACTTGCGAAGACTGCAAAATATCCCAGGCCGGGTTGATAGCCATTTAAATAATCGGCGATAAGCCCGCCGATGCCCGCGCCGACAATTCCCGAACCCGCACCCGCCAAATTCGAAACGCCGAGATAACGACCCGCTTCCGCTGAAGGAACAAGGTCGGTGCCCAACGCCCAATTGGCCGTCATGAATAATCCGGTGGCGAGACCGATGATAATTCCGGCAAAATAAACCATAAAAATATTGGGAACAAAGATCGCGCTCAACAGAATAAAATTTCCAATCGCTGCGATAATGCCGCTGATGCCGACCAAACGTTTGCGTCCAATGCGGTCCGCGAGCCAGCCGCTCGCCAAAGCTGTGACCAAAATAAAAATGCCGATCACGGTGGTCAAGTTGCCAGTCAGCACGGAAGAATCTTCGCTGCTGAGTTTGAAGGCAAACATCACGAAATAAAAAACCGAACCTTGCAGCGAAGTAGCCGCCGCCAAAAACATCAAACGATTGATGATCCACCACGTGAAGGAGGATTGTTTGCGCGCATCGTTTCCCAGTGTTGCCAACGCGCCAACCCAAACGCCGACGATCACCGCCACGACCATTGAAGCCGCGCCGCCCACGCCAACCCCGATTTCCAAAGCCATGACTTTATCTGCAAAAGGCAAAGCGACCAGACCAATGAGTCCGCCAATAATTCCGCCGCCGATTAATCCGGCCAGGCCACCGATGATAATCCCAGCCAACATACCAAGCACGCGAATCATCGGAGGCCAGAACGGCGTGTTAGGTTTTTCGGTTAGTGGTTCTTCGTGGATGAATAGCACGGTGATGATCGTGACCGCAAGCAACGTCGCGCCAGTGGCAAAGATGGCCCACCCCAGTTGTCCCGCGCCGACCAGTTTTGCAATGGTCAGTCCAACCACGATTAACGGAAGAAGCTCAAGGATGGCTTTGATCGCCGAAGCGCGTCCCCGTTCATCGTCCGGGACAAGATCGGGAATCAATCCTTGCAGCGGACCATGTGAAATATTCGAGGAAAATTGAATGAGCAGAACGCCAATCAGCAAAGACCAGTAATCCCACGATAAAGCAATCGCCGCCAGAAAAACCAGGTCGAGCAACGCACCGACCAAAATGAATGGCCGCCTTCGCCCGAAGCGCGAGGTGGATCGGTCGCTCAATAAACCCATCGCAGGTTGAACCAGCATGGCAATGACCAATCCCGCGGCGCGCATCCCGCCCAACGCGGAATTTTTGATGGCTGCGGGCGCAAACAATCCCACCAGATACGGCATGAAGATCGAACCCAGCGCAGTGTTGCGAACGTTCAAACCGAACCAAAATAAATTCAGGGTGATATAGTCATACCAGCGAAGTTTTTTCATCGCGGCATTCTCCTCGGTCGACCAGCGGGATGGTTTGATTATTACACAATTTGCATTTGGTTTTCATTCTTTGTGGTAAAGTTCCCCAACAAAGAATCGCGCAACTTTCTTCGTTTTCTCTCGTAAAGAAAGTAGAAAGTCCAAGGAGAAGGCGTGAACGATGAAATGGCCTGGGTGGTCCAGGCCCAGCAAGGCAATGAAGAAGCTTTCACCAAATTGGTCGAAGCCTACCAGACGCATGTCTACAATCTCTGCTACCGCATGTTGGGTGAGCCGGAGCTTGCAGAAGATGCGGCTCAGGAAAGTTTCCTGAGGGCATTCCAGCATTTGCATCGCTACGACAGCAAGCGTCCGTTTGCGACCTGGCTGCTATCCATCGCCGCACACTATTGCATCGACCGTCTGCGCCGCAGAAAATTCTCGATGATCTCAATCGACGATGATGAAGAGGATGGCGGCCTTGAATTACCGGATGCGGACGCGCCCAACCCGGAATCAGAAATGATACACGGCGAACAGCAGGCGCGAATGCAAAGTATGCTCAAGCACCTCGATTCAGTTGACCGGGCCGCAATCGTCCTGCGCTACTGGAACGATTGCTCCGAGGCCGAGATCGCCGAGACTTTGCACCTGACAGTGAGCGCGGTCAAATCCCGCCTTCACCGGGCGCGGCGTGAACTGGCCGGTCTGTGGCAGGAAGAATCCCCGCGCTCCAAACCCGAAAGGAGGCCCCATGAATCACCGGCCTTTTGAAGACTGGTTGTTGGAAGACCAGCCTCTGACACCTGAACAAAAACGCGAACTGCAATCTCATCTGCGGACATGCGCAACTTGCGCGGCCATCGCCGAATCGAATCTTGCGCTGCATTCAGCGCGGATGGTCTCTCCCGCCGCGGGATTTGTGGATCGCTTCCAGACACGGCTGGTTACACAGCGTAAAGCAGCGCGCATCCGTCAGATTATCGGCACATTGGTTTTGGTCATAGGCGGGCTGGGACTGATCTATTGGCTGGCCGGCCCCTTCATCCAGCAAGCGATGCAATCTCCTGCCGAATGGCTTACCGCGGCGGTGGGCTATTTCCTTTTTGTTTTAACATCCATCCAGACTTTTAGCGAAGTAAGTTTTATCCTAGCGCGCGTGATCCCAACCTTTATTTCACCGCTTGGCTGGGTTGTTCTTATAACGATATTCGGCGGGCTTGGACTGATCTGGACTGTTTCAATTACGCGGTTTGCCAGATTGCCGCAAGGAGTGTAAGAAATGAAAAAACTGATTTACGTTTTAGCGTTGTTGACGCTGCTGCTTCTGCCGGTTCGTTCAGCATACGCGTGGAATCAAACCATGGATGGCCGCGTGGTTGTCGGCCAGGGCTTTACTTTGAAGTCCGGCGAAACGTTGGATGGCGACCTGGTTGTCATCGGTGGAGAAGTGGTGATTGAAAATAACGCCATCGTAAAAGGCGACCTGGTGTTAATCGGCGGGAGTCTCAAGCTTGATGGACAGGTAACAGGCGACGCCGTGGTGATCGGAGGCGTGGCCGCCATGGGCGCAGCTTCGCAAGTTGGCCGTGATATGGTCACCGTTGGCGGATCGCTCCAACGCGCAGATGGCGCAGAAATTGGCGGCAACATAGTAACGAATTTGTCGCCTGCCCTCACGATCCCGGCCATTCCTACGAACCCGCCCAGCGTTCCCAAAGTGCCTGTCTTTGAAATCAGTTCCAGCCCATTCGGACAAATCTTTGGCATCCTGGCCCAGGCCATCCTGGTCTCAGTACTTGCCATGACCCTGATGCTCTTCCTGCATCCGCAACTGGACCGCGTGGCGCAGACCATCGTTTCCCAACCCTTCATGGCCGGCACGATTGGCTTCCTGACAGCGATGTTCGCTCCCATCGCTTTAGTGGTGTTGGTGATTACTTTGATACTCATCCCTGTAGCCCTGGCGGGCGTGTTCCTGCTGGTGCTGGCCTGGCTGTTCGGCATCATCGCCATCGGCATTGAGCTCGGTGATCGTTTCACAAAAGCCATTCACCAAAACTGGGCACCCGTTCTATCGGCAGGACTCGGAACCTTCATGTTGATGATCGTCGTTGGCGCCGTCAACAGCGTGCCTTGCATCGGATGGCTGGCCAGTGTCATCGTTGGATTGGTGGGAACCGGCGCGGTCATGATGACGATGTTCGGCACGCGTTCGGCCACAGGTCCGGGAATGAGCGCTTCAACGCCCGCCCCGGCAGCGGCCTCCGATAACATCCTCCCGCCTGCATCCTAAGCTTTATCCGTCAAAGTGCGGCACACTTTCAGCATGATATAATCAGCCCGCCTCGGTGATAATTTGCCGGGGCGGGTTTGATTTACAGCTCACTTCGCAAAATCCAAACCGAATAGTCATTCGTGCCTGAGCGGATTCGCAATCAGGCCTGTAAATATTTATTTTAGAAGCAGCAGGAGGAAACATGTTGCCCAAAACAGAAATACCCAACACCCCCAGTCATAACGCCGCTCCGCCGTTAATTGAGATCGCCGGCACACACCGCGAAATGGGTCAGCAGATCGGCGAAGCGCGCCGCGAACAAATTCAGCACAGCATCGCCAATGCACACATTTTGATCGAACAATCCTACGATCAGGTCGAACTGACGTGGGAAGGCGCGCAGATCCAGTCCCGCAAATATTTGCCTTTCGCCGAAGAACGCTATCCGCAATTCGTGGACGAGATGCGCGGCGTCGCAGAAGGAGCCAATGCAGCCTTCATTGACATTATGACGCTCAACACCATGGAAGCTGTGACCATGGACGCCCTGCATCTCACGCGCTGCACCAGCTTTGCTGTCAATGAGCAACGCACCGCGGACGGACACATTTTGATCGCCCATAATGAAGACTGGGTACCGGAAGATGAAAATGATACTTATGTGGTTTCCGCCCGGCCAAATGATGATCCGCCTTATCTTGCCATGACGTACGGAGGGCTCCTGCCTAACGTTGGTTTCAATGTATACGGCATCGCTCAACTAATCGACTCGGTCTACCCGACCGATTCGCGCATCGGTATCCCGCGCCTGGTGGTCGCGCGCGCCGTGCTGGCCGCCCGCCGCATTTCCGGCGCCATCGGACGCGCCCTCGTTCCTCACCGCGCGGCTGGATACAATCACCTGATCGCCCACGAGAGCGGAGAGATGTATTCCATTGAAGTTTCTGCCAAACGCTTCGAGATCCATCATGCGGTGGACGGCTACATGGTGCATACGAATCATTATCTTGACAAACAGATGAAGGAGATCGAAAGCGACCCCGAGGAGTTGATCTCTTCACGCGTACGTTATTTCCGCGCCAACCGATTGCTGAGACAAAATTCAGCGCACACAATCAAGACTCTGCAGGCCATTCAGAAGGACCATGTCAACCTGCCGAACTCGATCTGCAATCACAACATCCAGGGGACCGATCCGCTCGACCGCGAGAAAACCATTAATGCAATGGTCATCGATCTGACCGCGCGCGAGATGCACATCTGCTGGGGCAATCCCTGCCAGAACACGTATCACACCTATCATTTGGACGGTTAATAAATAAAGAGGCTCATTGGGAATCGCCGTGATCAAACCTTTTGAACACGGATTACACGGATCAACGCGGATTTTTTAAAAGGCTTTTCCGTGAGATTCTGTGGCATCCGTTCAATCCGTGTACAGAATCACGGCAAACCCCGGAGAGCCAATAAAGATTAAGAGTAAGAAAAGAGGCCGCACGAGCGGTCTCTTTTTTATCAGTCTCTGTCGTGATAGAATAAGATACACTTGGAGCAAAAATGATAGAAGTGACGATAGATAGTGTCCGTGTTAATTTAATGGCGCCGCACCGGCTGGTAATTTTGCGCGAAGTCGGCGCTGACCGTTTTCTTCCCATCTGGGTCGGGCCCTACGAAGCCGAGGCGATCACAGTGGCTTTGCAGGAAGTGGAAACCTCCCGCCCATTGACTCACGATCTCCTCAAAAACGTTTTCACTGCCTTCAATGCCAAGATCAAACGGATCGAGATCGTTTCGCTCAAGGAAGATATTTTTTACGGAAACATTATTGCCGATCTGGATGGCAAGGAAATCACAATCGACTCGCGCACATCCGATGCGATCGCGCTGGCTGTCCGCGCACACGTTCCGATCCTGGTGGACGAAAATGTAATGAAGACGGCCGAGATCAAGCCTGAGGATGACATGGAAGCATCCGGCGCGGCGCCCGCTCAAGGGTCCGGCCCGACGCGAGCTGCTCCTGTTGGCGAAGTCAGCAGCGACCGTTTATCCGTCTTCGAAGATTTTCTCGGAAAGCTCGATCTCGATAAACTCGACGACAAAGGCAAAGGCAAAGATAAAGACAAGCCCGAGGACGACGATAAAGACAAGCCCAAGAAAATATGACCGATTATCTGCCGCCAGAAGAAATCGCCCCCACTGCTCAAAGTCCTTCGGCAGTCCCGCACAGCCGAGAAGCCGAAGAAGCCGTCGTAGGGGCGGTTCTTATTAACCCCGAAGTTTATTATGACGTCGCCCAATTTTTGCAGGCCGACGATTTTTATATTCATCGCCATCAATGGATCTGGCAGGCCTTCACCAGCCTGCATGAGCAGCGCATTCCGGTCGACCTGCTGACCCTGACAGAAGAGCTTGACCGAAAAAATCAACTCAATGAAATTGGCGGCCCTGCGTTTTTGACTTCGCTTGTCAATCAAGTTCCAACTTCGATCAATGCCGAATCGTACGGACGCATCGTTGAAAGCCATTCGATCCGACGCAAGATGATCAACGCCGCCAACTCGATCGCTTCGATTGCGTACAACGAAGGCTCGACGATCGACCACGTAATGGACGAGGCCGAAAAAGCTGTCTTCAACGTGAGCGAGCGCCGCCTCAAACACGACGTTCAACCGATCTCCGCCGTATTGAGCGAATACTACGACCGCATCGATGACCTCGCCAAACGCGACGAGGAAATTTACGGCGTCCCGACCGGCTTCGTCGATCTCGATAAAATGTTGAGCGGCTTGCAGCCATCTGATTTGCTCATCATCGCTGGCCGTCCGGGCCAGGGCAAGACAGGTTTCCTGCTTTCGATTGCGAAGAACGCTGCGCTTACTCACAAAAAACATGTGGCGATCTTTTCGCTCGAAATGTCGAACGAGCAGGTCGTTCAGCGTTTGATCGCGCAGGAAACAGGAATCGATTCGCAAAGACTCCGCACCGGAAAATTGCAGGAAAACGAATGGCCGTTGTTCACACACGCCATCGAAGTCATGTCTGACACGCATATTTTCCTCGATGATACGCCCGCCATCACGCCGCTCCAACTGCGGACAAAGTGCCGACGCCTGCATCTCGAACATCACATCGATCTTGTCATCGTTGATTATCTCCAGTTGATGGGCGGCGACACGCACACTGACAATCGCGTACAGGAGGTTTCGTATATTTCACGCAATCTCAAAGTCATGGCGCGTGAACTGGATGTGCCGGTCATTGCCGCCGCGCAATTGAGTCGCGCCGTCGAACAACGTTCGGACAAACGTCCCGTCCTTTCGGACTTGAGAGAATCGGGATCTTTGGAACAAGATAGCGACATCGTCATGTTCATTTACCGTCCCGACCAGTACGAGAAAGATACGGTCAAGCAGAATGTGGCCGAGATCATCATCGCGAAACATCGTAATGGGCCGGTCGGCAGTGTGGAACTGGTCTTCCGCAATGCGCTGGCAAAGTTCGAGAATGCCGCGACGAAGATGTTCAATCCGAATCAGTAAAATGCACCACAGAGACACAGAGAACACAAAGTTCTTCTTTGTGGATACAAAGAAATCTCTGTGACCTTTGTGCCTTTGTGGTGAAATTATTATGGTTAAATTTAAAGGCTTTACCGACTCAGAAACTTTCACCCAACTCCCCGATTCTTTTTTTCATCGGTTGTTGAATGAAATCAAAGACGCGGACGAGTTGAAGGTGACCGCATATTTTCTGTGGCGGCTCGAACACATGGACGGTCCGTTCCGCGCGTTATGCCAGACGGATTTTGACGCAAAAGATTTGGGCCTGTCTGCGGACGAGGTCGCCTCGGGCGTTGCAAAAGCCGTCCAGCGCGGAAGCCTGATAAAGTCACAGCACGAAGCGGATGTATTTTATTTTCTCAATTCCCCGCGCGGACGCGCCGCATCCGAGGCGTTCGCAAAAGGCAATTGGCGCGAGTCCGCAAAAGTTTTGTCGGCGGCGCCGATGGAACGTCCGAATGTTTTCAAGTTGTACGAAGAAAATATCGGCCCGCTCACGCCATTGATCGCGGACGCATTGAAAGATGCCGAAGAAATTTATCAACCCGAATGGATCGCCGAAGCAATTCAATTGGCAGTGACGAATAACAAACGCAATTGGAAATACGCCGAAGCAATTTTGAAGCGTTGGAAGGAAGAAGGCCGTGGCGAAAAGCAAAATAGACGAGACGATAAAAAATCTCGCCAGCGCAACGTCGAAGACAAGATCAAAAAATTCACCGGCGGTTGAGATCGTTCACGACCTGCCCGGTGACCCGAACTGCCCGCACTGCCACGGCGCGGGTTATTTACGTTCCGATGTTCCGGTCGGTCATCCCGATTTTGGCAAACTTCAAGTTTGTGTCTGCCGCCATGTCAATGTGACCAACGCCGTGCGCGAGCGTTTGTTCGCGTTGAGTCATCTCGATGAATTAAAAGATTTAACTTTTGAAAGCTTCAAGCCGCGCGGACGCAAAGGGCTGGGCGAGATGCACGCCACCTCGCTTGAAATGGCTTTCAATCAGGCGCGGCATTACGCGCAAAGTTTGAACGGCTGGCTTTTATTGCAGGGCGGTTACGGATGCGGCAAGACTCACCTGGCTGCGGCAGTCGCGAATTTTGCGGTCGGCATGGGCGTGCCCACTTTATTTTTGACGGTGCCTGATCTTTTGGACACTCTGCGTTTTTCATACGACAGCGAAGACACAACCTTCGAGCAGCGTTTCGAGGAAATCCGCAACGCAAAACTTTTGGTGCTGGATGATTTCGGCACACAGAATGCCACCGGCTGGGCACAGGAAAAATTATTCCAGATCGTCAATTATCGTTACATCAATAAACTGCCGACGGTGGTAACAACGAATCTCGCGCTCGATGAGATCGAAGCTCGAATCCGTTCGCGTCTTTCGGACCCGGAACTGGTCACACAAACCAAAATTAATGCCCCCGACTTCCGCCGCCCGATGGCTGACGCGGGTCATCCCGAATTATCATCACTCGATCTTTTATCGAATAAAACGTTTGAAAGTTTTTCGCTTCGAAAAGATGAGGACATGCAAGCGCCCGCACTTAAATCTTTGAAGGACGCATTCGAGGTCGCGCAGAATTTTTCGCAGCGTCCGCGCGGATGGCTGGTGCTGACCGGTGATTACGCCTGTGGAAAGACTCATCTCGCCGCCGCTATTGCAAATCACCGCGCCGGACTGGGCGACCCGCCGCTGTTTGTGATGGTTCCCGACCTGCTCGACCATTTGCGCGCCACTTTCAGCCCGAATAGCGCAACCACGTTCGATCATCGCTTCGATGAGATTCGCACCGCCCCATTGCTTTTACTTGACGATCTCGGCACACAATCCATGACGCCCTGGGTGCGCGAAAAACTTTATCAACTCTTCAACTACCGCTACAACGCCGAACTGCCAACGGTCATCACCATCGCGGCAGACGCGCTCGAAGAACTGGATGCGCGCATTCGCTCGCGTTTGCTCGATGCGCATTTGTGCAGGATCATCGGCATCACCGCCCCAGCCTTTCACGGCAAGGTCGGACGAAAACAAAGATCCAAGTAATTTGGAGTGCGAAGTCTGGAGACTTCGCACTTCGTTTTTTGCCGGTAATTTTTGTGTTCTCAAATCCGTTTCTGCATGTTAGAATTTTTTTCAAGCCAGTCACCCATAGGCCGGCCTTTTTATAAAACCAGAACGGAGAATCTTTAATGAATTTTATACAAACCATATTGCTCGGCGCCATCGCCGGATTTACCATTTATCTCGGCCTGCCCATCGGACGTGTCAGAAAAATGTCGGATAAGACCCGCTCTTTTCTATCCATGATCTCGGCTGGCATCCTGCTCTTCCTATTCTTTGATATTTTTTCCCAAATCGCAGAACCGATCGAAGCTGCCCTGACAGGCGCGAAATATACCGACTTCTGGATTCTGCTCGCGATCCTGATCGTCGGTTTTGGGGTAGGCTCACTGGGGTTGATCGCTTTCGAGCGGAGCTTCTCTCAAGCCAGGAACGCTCTCAGTCAGGGATTATCGCCCGTCCGTTTGGCGCTGATGATCGCCACCGGCATCGGATTGCATAACTTCTCCGAGGGACTCGCCATCGGTCAATCCGCCGGGCGCGGGGAGATCGCTTTTGCCACCGTACTCATCATCGGTTTTGGATTGCATAACGCCACCGAAGGTTTCGGCATCGTCGGGCCGCTGGCTGGCGGCGAACGACCGTCATGGGGCTTCCTCGGCCTGGTCGGTCTCATCGGCGGAGGGCCGACATTTCTCGGAACCATCATCGGATACTTTTTCACATCCACACCCATGTCGGTATTATTTCTTTCGCTGGCCGCGGGCGCGCTGGTCTATATCCTCGGCGAATTGTTCTACATCAACCGGCGTCCCGGCGCAAAGTTCCAGGCAGGGCTTGGATTCTTCATCGGCTTTATGTTCGCCTATCTGACCGACCTGATCCTGGTCAGCGTTGGAATGTAGCTAAAATAAAATTACCCAAACGGGTCGGGACATTTGTCCCGACTTTTTAATTCAGAGCGATTACAATCAGGAAATGACGACTCTTCCCATTCCTTCTTTTTTTGACGCAAAAAAAGTCGGCAGCGTTTGGCGTGTGCCTTACGAAGAACGTGCAAGTCAGGCGCGCGACTGGGCGCGTCAACACGGACTTGAAGCGGCTTCCGTTTCAAAGAGCCGCAACTGGCTGCTGCTGATCGACATGCAAAACACTTTCTGCAACCCGGAATTCGAACTCTTCGTCGCCGGACGTTCCGGCCGCGGCGCAGTTGAAGACAATGTTCGGTTGTCTGAATTTATTTATCGCAATCTCGGCAACATCACAAACATCACCGCCACCATGGACACACACATGGCGCAGCAGGTCTTTCACGCCATATTTTTCGTTGACAAAGACGGCAGGCATCCTGCGCCCTACACAGACATCCACGCCGATGAATTGAGATCCGGTAAATGGACATTCAATCCCGCCATCGCGCCGGACTTCGACATCGCGCCCGAATACGGCCAGCAGATGATGATCCATTATGCTGAAGAGCTGGAAAAGAAAGGCAAATACGCACTGACCATCTGGCCGTATCACGCCATGCTGGGCGGCATCGGTCACGCACTGGTATCCTCCGTTGAAGAAGCCGTTTACTTCCATTCGATGGCGCGCCTGTCCCAACCGGAGTTTGACATCAAGGGCAACAAGCCATTCACAGAACATTATTCTGTGATCGGCCCTGAAGTATTGCGCGGACCGATGGACGAACCGCTCGGCGAACACGACTCAAAATATATCGAGATGCTCAAGCAGGCCGATAAATTGATTATCGCCGGGCAGGCCAAGAGTCACTGTGTGGCATGGACAGTATCCGACCTGCTGGATGATATCAACGCAACCGATAAATCACTCGCGCAAAAAATCTATTTACTCGAAGACTGCACCTCGCCCGTGGTCGTCCCCGGCGCAGACTTTACCGACGCGGCCAATGCCGCCTATGAAAGATTTTTTGAAGCGGGCATGAATATTGTCAGTTCGAAGGACGATTTTTTAGATAATTAATTCAAACGTCATTGCGAGCGCTTTTCGCGAAGCAATCTCAAATCATCAGTGAGATTGCCACAGCGGAAAAGCGCCGCCTCGCAATGACGCGCCAAGGAAAATTATGAGCATTTTTGACGGTAAACGATTAACCAACGAAACATTCAAACTCGATATCGAACGTATGCGCCGCGGCTGGTACTCGGACAAATATTTCGAGAACATCAACCGCATGTTGGCCGTGCTCTCCTCCGAGGGTTATACCTATTCGGGAAAATATCATAATTTGCCGGAAGGAGTTTCGCCGGAAAACATCCCGGTCGGCGACATCGAAGTGGAAATGCAATGGTTCACACGGCGGCCCGGCACGACGATCGTTGTCGGCGTAGATAAATCTCTCGAGATGCTCAAGTTATGCACCGGCTATTTTGACGGCGGGAATTTTGTGGACACGTCCAGCAATCTCGAAGTGTGGGCCGTGCAGGATGGCTCGACCGTTCATTACGATGGCGACCCAGCCAATATTCAACCCGTGATCAAAGTACATGGACGTTACCGCGATTTCGCTCTGCTGGAAACGCCTACGCTCGGCATCCTGACCCGCTCCAGCCGCGTAGCATCCAATGTTTACGAAACCTTTGTCGCTGCGCGCGGCAAACCTGTTTTATTTTTTCCGGCGCGCTTCGATCTGCACGAGGTCCAGGCCGCGGATGGGTACGCCTACAACATTGCCATCCAGCGCTTCAACCTCGATCATGCCAAAGACCTCGGCCCGTTCGTTTCGACGGACGCGCAGGGCGACTGGTGGGGCGGCGCGGGCGGCGGGACGGTGGCGCACGCCGCCATCGCATCCTTCCTGGGCGACACCGCCGAAGCGATGATGGAATTCGCGCGCATCCTGCCAGCCCAAATTCCACGCATCGCGCTCGTGGACTTTAGCAATGATTCAGTCCGAGATACATTGCGCACGCTGGAAGCTTTGTTCAACAAATACCGCGAGCTGACAGATGCCGGAGATCATACAGAAACAGCAAAATATAAACTATACGGCGTGCGTCTCGACACGAGCGGAAGCCTGCGGGACGTATCCGTTCAACCGCTGGGCGATCCAAGCATCGATCTCGGAGTCACGCCGCGGCTGGTGTTCAACGTCCGCCAGGGATTGGATTCGGCCTGGGAAAACTGGAGCCCGCCTACAGCGTGGAAGGAACGGGCGCAGGAATTTTGTCGAAGTGTGAAGATCGTTGTGTCCGGCGGCTTCAACCCGGAGAAGATCCGCAAGTTCGAAAAGCTGGGCGTGCCCGTGGACATTTATGCGGTCGGCTCGTATCTTTTCAACAACAACAGTTTGACCGTCACCGACTACACCGCCGACGTGGTGCGCGTGAAAGTACACGACAAATGGATCGATATGGGCAAGGTGGGACGCAGGCCCGGCTCGAACGAAAATCTGGAAAGAGTCTGGTAATGCGTAGGGGCGGATGGTATCCGCACTTTATTTTTTCACCGCGAAGCTCGCAAAGAGCGCTAAGGTTTTCTTGGTGCGCTTTGCGTTTTTCGCGATTCGTTTTCCAACTCTGAGAGAAACGGGACATAACGGAACGGAAATTTTTTACACAGAATTTACACGTCTGTAATCGGGGGATAAAGCGCTGATCCTACAATTGTCATTAGCCTTTCAAGGAGGCACGATGACAATTAACCGTAGAGATTTTCTCAAAGCATCCGGCATGTTCGCAACATGGCCGGACTG
>JAJYOH010000068.1 GCA_021796315.1 Chloroflexota bacterium | reverse complement strand
CTCTTATCGTGATCTTCCGGTTCGTCTCGCGGAATATGGAACGTGCTACCGTTATGAAAAGTCGGGCGAACTCTTCGGCCTGATGCGCGTCCGCTCGATGCAGATGAACGATGCTCACATCTATTGCGGTGAAGATCAGTTCGAACAGGAATTCATGGGCGTGATCGCTTTGTATCACAAATACTTTGAGTTATTCGGAATCGACAAGTATGTGATGCGACTGTCCCTGCATGGCAAAGCCGGACTCGGCAAAAAATATGTCGATAACGAACGCCTGTGGATCAAAACCGAAGACATGGTGCGCCGCGCCATGGATAACGGCGGCGTTCCGTATGTTGAACGCGAAGACGAAGCTGCGTTTTATGGTCCCAAGATCGATGTGCAGATTTGGTCGGCGATTGGACGCGAATTTTCGCTGGCCACGAATCAAGTTGACTTTGCCGTTCCTGAACGATTCGACCTGAAATTCACGAACAAGGAAGGCCACGATGAAGTCCCGCTGTGCATTCATCGCGCGCCGCTCTCGACGCATGAACGCATGGTCGGTTTCCTGTTGGAACACTACGCCGGGAATTTTCCCGTTTGGCTTTCGCCTGAACAGGCGCGCGTCATCCCGATCACGGACGGACAGAACGAGTACGCACAAAACATCGTCCAGCAATTGCGCGACCAGGGCATCCGTGTCAGCGCAGACATCAGCGCCCAGCGCATGAACGCCAAGATCCGCCAGGCGCAATTGATGAAAGTGCCGTACATGATCGTCATCGGTGAAAACGAAATGAAAGCCGGGCAAATCTCTTTGCGTGTACGGGACGGCTCGCAACAAAATAATATTCCACTCGCCGATTTTGAGATGAGAGTAAAGGATCGAATTGCGAAGAGATCGAGTGAGTTGTAATCAGTAGGTCAGGATTTTGCAGGATATAAAACAAACATCCCTCTATTGAGGGATGTTTGCGTGTGACCGACCAGGGACTCGAACCCTGAACCAATTGATTAAGAGTCAACTGCTCTACCATTGAGCTAGTCGGCCTTGACGCGCACGGTATGATACCGCAAAGGAAACGACGTGTCAATAATGTGCATATCCAAATCTGTTTTGTGTAAAGACTGGGCACAAGTAAATAAAAAGGGCTGTCCATTTTTTGTGGACAGCCCATATTCTAATTGTCTTCTAAATATTATTACTAATTGTCCGAAGCGCAGCGGAATCCAATTCGAGGTGAGAAATCACCGAAGTAGGCGGCTGAACCTTGGTTAGCTTGCGGGTTTGGTCCTAACACCTGCGAGCGCTTGGACACACGGATGTCTCTTGCGGCATCAGCAAATGTGCCTCCGCGTACTACACGGTTGAAGAAATTCGAGCGAGCAAGCGGGCCACTCGGATTGGTAGCCGGACCATTCGAATAGTAATTTTCCTGGAAATAATCGTTTACCCACTCAGCAACGTTGCCGGCCAGATCCATAATTCCAAATGGGCTGGCGCCAGCGGGATAAGAACCGACGCGGGCTGTATCGCCGAGCTGATAGTTGAAGTTGGCAAGTGTAGCGTCAGGCTGTTGCTCACCCCACGGATAAGTATTGATAGTATCACCGCGAGCAGAGCGTTCCCATTCGGCTTCGGATGGCAGGCGGCGACCAGCCCACTTGCAGTATGTATCTGCCTCACCCCAGGTTACTTCAACCACAGGATAATCGTTGAAGTCGGGATTATTAAAGTATGAAACGCGGGTCTCAGATTTGAGAGCTTGCGGAGGAGGGCACGCGCCCGCTTTTACACATTGAAGATACATTGCATTGGTGACTTCGAATTTGTCCATCCAGAAGGCATGCATTGTTACTTTATGGACCGGCTTTTCATTTTCTGCTGCAGCAGGGTCTACACCACCCATTTGGAAGGTGCCAGCTGGGACGAAGATTTCGGTCATTCCATCGGCGGAAGTGCGCTCGCTTCCAGCAGCCTGGTTATTGCCTGACGGCTGGGCTGTTGGATTTAATGCGACGGGCGCGTTGGTTGGGAAGGCAGTCGGAACAGACAATGGCGTGGGTTGTGCCTGACCGCCACCCAATTGGCAGGCGGTGCTGATGAGAGCCAGCGCCATTAGGATGGGAAATAATTTTTTCATGTGAAGTCTCCTTTTTATCTTTGAATTCTGGCCTCAGTATACGGACATAGTACAAATTTCCTATCCCCCAAAGGTCATAATTCAGTAAGTTTTTGTGACTTTCTATTACCATTATACATGATAATACCGTATAATAGCAAGGAAGGAATTTTTCAAAATGACAGTCTTGCCTTCTATTACTGAATCAGATTCGAGCGCCTCACATAGAGTTTTTGTGGTCTGTGACCAGGATGCGACTGCACCGATCTGGGGCTATATCATTCGGGAAAAAGGATTGGTTGCAATTCTTGAGACATCCGTGCAGAGAGCCATGGAACGTTCAATGGAGGAGATCCCAGATCTCATTGTCATTGATGTGAATGCCCCACACGCACAAAGGATGGAGCTTTGCAGAAAGTTTCGAGCACTTAGCGCCAGCCCCATTTTGCTTTTTTTGCCTGCAAACAATGAAACGGAAATTCTTGAAGCGTACCAAAATGGCGTGGATGAGTGTGTCATCAAGCCGATCAGCCCGGCCATTTTTTTGGCAAAGATCATGGCATGGGTGCGGCGCAGTTGGGCCGTGCCGATGAGTCCGGTGAGGGCAGGCAAATTGAAACTGGATCCGGCCCGCCGGTCCGCACTTGAACCGGATGGCGGCGAGATCAAGTTGACGAATCTGGAGTTCCGTCTACTGCATTTATTGATGAGCCATCCGGGTTATGTCTTCAAGAATGAAGAGATCATGCAAACAGTGTGGGGAGTGGAAGGGGACATGGCGGTATTGAAGAATGTTGTATATCGGTTGCGAAAGAAAATGGAAATGGATTCAGGCAAGCAATCCTATTTGATCCAAACCTGGCCGGGTGGGTATAGTTTTCAGGAAGTCTAAAAAGAGCCGCCGAATTTCTCGGCGGCTCTTTTTTAAGGGCTGCAACCTGTGAGTTGATAAGTTTGCTGAATGTAATCGTTAATTGCTTTTTCAGCATCGCAATAACCGGCATGGACTTTGAGCGCCTTGTTCCAATCTGCAAGTGCGCCGTTGGTATCGCCTTTGCGCAAGAGCCCGTAACCATGCCAGAGCAAGGCCTCTTCTGAATAATAACCATTGATCGGTTTGTAAGTGTCTTCCGTAAGTTGAAGCAGATAGTCAATGCGATCGGCATTGTAATATGCGAAGAATGGCCAAAATTGATAACGGGTCATGCGCTGTGGCAGGCCAATGGTGAAAGCTTTATCGAAAGCCTGCGCAGCCTCGGTGTAGCGTGAAAAATAAACGAGGCTGCTGCCGAGGTTGAACCATGCAAATGCGTCATTGGGATTCGCTGTAATGGCAGTTTGCGAAATGTTCATTGCGTTTTGTCGGTTCTGGTCGGGATTCCAATCTGCCCCCAGGATGGATTGGACCTCCCCTTCATTTCCGGGCAGGTAGATGACCATGTAAAGATAATTGAAGGGTTCCCAATCTGTCATTAATTTATCGTAGGGAATTTGTTTATCCGGGCCGCGCAGCGGATCCTGGGCAATGATGTACTTGCCTGTATCATCATATCCGGTGACAAGCAAATAATGGGCATCCCACAGATCATCGTTGGGCCCATTTGAGTCTTGAAGAGGCAGGGTTGACGCTTCTTCTATGATGACGGGATAATTGGCAGCCAATAATTGTTTGAGAATATTGAGATTTCCTCCTACACGGAATTCAGCTCGTAACCAACCGGCTTCATTCATTACGAAATAACGAAGTTCATCAGGGTTGACGTTACGATCCTGGGGGGCAGGTTTGATGACATTGGCAATATCATTTTGATTTCCCTGCCAGCCGTACATTCGCAGCGCCATGGTCAGCGTGGCGGGACCGCAATTGTTGATTCCTTGCAGTTCATATTTTGGATCTGGCAGGGTTACCTGGGATGGGAGCGGTTTGGGCGTAGGTGTTGGACTGAGTTCAATCGCAGGAGAAGCCGGGGTCGGCGGTTCAGGCGTAAAAGTTGCAAAAGGTGTGGATGGTACAGGCGTGGGGATTTTGCCGACAGGATTTATTGTGTTTTGAACGTAGGTGCTCCAAACTACCAGACGCCATTCCAAGCGGCTTTTTATCGCCGGGATTTGATACACCAAAAAACCAAGCAGAAAAATTCCTGCCAGCGACAATAAAATTTTTGATACAGTACTTTTCAACATGCAGAAAAGTGTACCAGATTTAAATGAGTCGTTTTTAACCGGAGATAAACAGAGATAGACGAAGATGAAAGAAGATTTAAATCAAGAACGCTGTTGTTTTCAACGGCGTTCTTGATTCTTAGCGGTGAAAGATCATTTGAAATGCAACCGCTCCGCAACTGAAGATGCAACAACACATCAGGACAAGAGCGATGCCTATCGTCCAGACCACACTTTCGATGGCGCCGGTAATCTCCCACCCGATCGTGTGGGCGGCGCGGCGGATAAACGGTTCGACGATATTCATGGATGCCTCCGTGTTATGAAATGTGTGCGATGTTAATCGAACCCCATTTCACGGTGCATCCCCTGCTTGTACTACATTTTCCAATCACGCACGCGCTCAAATAATTCAGGCAGCGGTTTTAATTCCGAGACTGGCACGGCCAAATTCTTCGTTCGCGTCAAGTTATATTGAAAGACACGGCTGCCTTCGTGGATCAAGTGGGCGCGGCGGCGGAAGTCTTCGCGTGCGATCCAGCCCGCCAGATAAATATCCATGCCGTACACCCAAATGTTGCTCCACGCAATCGGCTCGATCACATAAGTTTCTTTTTGTGATGGAGCATGGATTCCCAAGCGCGCGCCCGGCCTGGATTTAACGTGGGCGTAAGCCAGAGAATAAAAATTGGCATCGACTTCGACCCGTGTGTGCGGCGGGAGTTCGACAGAGCGCGTCACAAATTCCCGACCGGAATCCTGGCCGCCGATTTCAAGCATCAGTGTTTCATCCGATTCGGATTTCACAGCCAGCCGCCCAAGCGGGATCCAGTTAGTCGGACGCGTCCACGATTTGGGCATGGTGTGGATGAGATACGTTGGTTGTCCCGCATCGGACGCTTTTTGCATGTCATCGGGCGAGGCCGCGATCAGGCCGGTCAGAAAAGCGAAAAGATAAAGATCGTTGTCGGCGTGGCCGTCGCGCGAATACTGATCGAGCGGCACCAAAGCCGGAGCATCGAGGGCCGGACTGAAGTCCCGGCGAAGAAGCGTGATCTGGTCGCGATGCGTGATGAGGAACGACTTAAGATCACAGCGATGTCCGCCGAGCGAAACATCGTAGCGGTCAGGATCGGTGAATGGCGTCGCGCCCTTGATATCGAATGGAATATTTTGTTGCGAAAGATAGCGGCGAAATGCCAGCTCGACGGCTACACCCGCCACGATGCGCCGCAGACGGTCGAAGGATGAGCCGCCCATGCGATCGTAGGTGTGCGGCAGGGAGCGGCAGGCGTAGGCGATACCGCCTTCGGTGAGATCGGGCGTGTAGGGCAGGCGGATGATGTCAGATGAAGTGAGCATAGTTAATGGATGATGGAGAATAATTTAGCACGATGACCATGATCTAAATTTCCTTTTCCCCTACTCATTCCTAAACTGTAGACAATAATGATGGAATGTATTGCTGACCCACGCCGAACCGAATCCGTACGGAGCGATGGATTGATTATCCTGCAGCCAGAGTTTTTCATCTTTGAGCGTGTACACTTTTCCAAGTTCGCGCGCAAGGTCCCACGCCAGCGGATAAATCTTCCCGCCCTTTTTTACATTTTTGACGATGATGGTCAGATAGGCGCGTTCACGAATCAATGGTTTCAGCCCCGCATAAATCTCGACCAGCATCTCCAGAAATTTTTTGTAATCGTGGATGTTGCCCACATCTTTCGGATCATCGGAATAAAACACGTCCATGTCTGAAGATGTGCGGCGTTTCTTTTGTGTCTCAGCGCCTTTGGCGTGCAGCATATCCCAGTAGGGAGGCGAGGTTAGCACATAATCAATGGTTGGGATTTTAAATTTTGCGGCCTTGAGTGCATCGCCATTGATGATCTCAGATGTTAATCCATCAACAGATTCGCCAAGTGTTTTGCGCTCATCCTTGATTATCTGTTTTGCGATCTTCGCATACTTTGGATTCAGCTCGATGCCAAAAGAATTTCGTCCCGCGCGCAGGGCGGCGATCAAAGTCGAGCCGGTTCCGGCCATCGGGTCGAGGACGGTTTGTCCGCGCTTGGTGAAAAATTCGATGAACTCCTGCGCCATTGTTTCCGGGAATTTGGCGGGATGCACGAGCACGCCTTTCTTGCGCGGCGGCGGGTTATGAATGAACCATGATTTTTGGAATTTGAGCCAGGTCTTCGAGTCGAGGTCGTTGAGTTTATTGTTGGGCATACTATATTCTATCGTCATTGCGGGCCCCGAGCGAAGCGAGTGGGCGTGGCAATCTCAAGTAGGCATCAAACACGAGATTGCTTCGCTTCGCAAAAAAGCTTCACCCGCAATGACATTATGGAGATGGGGTTTTGGTTGGAAGAATATAACTCACATCATAGACGACCAGGTCGGAAAACGTAACGGTGACGGGGGTGTTTCCAGCGGCGTGAGCAAACACACCGAGCGCGCCCGAACGATAATTCACATCGGTAACACTGAATTGATAGCGGCCGTTCAAAAAGAATCGCATTTCCGAGCCGACGGCCCACACGCCGATGCGGACTTCTCCCGGCGCGCCGGGCGGGACATCGCCGCTGGGCATGGGTGGCTGGAGTGGTTCGCGCGTCCCAATACTGACGCGGTCGACGCGCGCGGTTCCATCGCATGAAAGCGCAAAGCGATAATAAGCCACGTTATTGGGCGCTCGGACAAGTATCCCATAATCATCCTTGCCCTGGCACAAACTTGTTTTCGCTGTGATCTCGGCGTAGAAGTTACTCAGCGTCACGCCCTGCCGCATACTTAACATATAGATTCCGGGTTGGGCGGCGATGGTCAGGCGGTTGCGGCTGACGTCAACGGTGGCTTGATCTGAAACGGCAGTGTTCCATAAAATGGGCGAGGAAAAATCGTCGGTGAAGATGGCGGCGCCGACGCCGGGCTTTTGTTCGGGCGTGGGAACTTGGGTGGATAAAGTTTTAGGTGTGGGTGTGGATGTTGGCGGGAACCAGACAATGGTCGGGGAAGGAGGCGGGGTTTCTGTTGCGGTGGGCTGTTCAATAGCGGAAGTATCCGCCAGGCTGGCGCAGCCGGTCAGGCCCGTGATGAGTCCGACCAGGATCAGCCTAAAAAAGATCGATCTTGTTTTTGAGGGGGAGAAAATCATTGTTTATTGGTGACAAACAGTTCACAGGAGGTGTTGTACAATAACAGCATTCTACTGCTTTTTACATCAATTCCCGAATTGATTTTGCTGGTAAGATGTAAATAAAATTTTGGCAGCATACAAGGAGTGAAATATGACTGACGCGTACCGGCAAGGGCAAAAGACCGTGTTGGTCACTGGCGCATGTGGCGAGATCGGACAGGCGCTGGTGCAGGAGTTATCAAAGCGGGGAGGCTATCGAGTTGTGACTGCTGACATGGCGCCGTTGCCGGAGACGATCAAAAATTTGGTGGGCGAGCACGTGCAAGGGGATTTGGTTTATAAGATCAAAACTTTTTATGATTATGATTTCGATATTATCTTTCACCTGGCGGCTTCGCTTTCGTCGAAAGCAGAGATAGCCACAGAAGAAGCGCACCGCATCAACGTCGAAGGGACGATGCAATTGTTGATGCTGGCGGCTTATCGCTCTGAGAAATATAACAAAGCCGTAAAGTTTTTATTTCCAAGTTCCATCGCGGCTTTTGGAATGTCGAACCTTGAAGTGAAAAAGTCGGCGGGCTGCGTGAGGGAGGATGAATATAACGCGCCGCATACCATGTATGGATGCAATAAACTTTACTGCGAAAAATTGGGGATGTATTACAGCCGATATAACGGGCAGCGTCATCTGGATGAAAAGCCGCCGGTCATGCTGGACTTTCGCGCCCTCCGTTTTCCGGGCCTGATCTCAGCCTTTACTTTGCCCAGCGGCGGGACGAGTGATTACGGCCCCGAAATGCTGCACGCCGCCGCGCAGGGAAAACCGTACGCGTGCTTCGTGCGCGCAGATACAAAAATTTCATTCATGGCAATGCCGGATGCGATCAAATCCCTGTTGATGTTGACCGATGCGCCGCGCGAAAATCTCAGCAACATCGTTTATAACGTGGCCGCCTTTGCGATGACGGCCGGTGAATTCCGCGACCGCGCTCTGAAAGCCTTCCCCGGTGCGAATATCACGTTCGAGCCGAACCCTCGCCGCCAGGGAATTGTCGACTCGTGGCCGGAAGATGTGGATGATTCTCTTGCCCGCAAAGACTGGGGCTGGAAACCCGATTACGATGAAGACGCGTTCTTCAATAAATATTTCCTGCCGGAGATCAGAAAAAGATACGGGAAATAATCAATAAGATCTTTTGTCCGGAGTGCAAAATCTCCTGATTTTGTATCCGAAGTCAGGAGACTTCGGACTCCGTAAAGCGAAAACCCCGTCAACAATTTGTGAAGGCCAATTTTAATTCCTGATATAATTTTCCATTATGAAAATTCGTCCCGCCGTTATCATTGGTATTTTTCTTATCACCCTCATTCTGTTCGGCATTTCGCTCCCGGCGCAAGCCGCACCATCACCGCAGGGAGTCCAGTTTGCCACCAGCACCCCACTGCCAGACGGGCGCATTCTTTATACGGTTCAGGCCGGTGACTCGTGTATTCGCATCGCTTTGTTGAATCAAATCACCGTCGAACAATTGCGCCAGCTTAACACCAAGTTGAACGCGGATTGTAGCAGTCTCATCCCTGGCGATATTCTTTTGATCGGCACAGGCGGACCTTCAGCCGTGTCGCCCACACCGGGACCTTCACCCACGCCTCTGCCTCCGACCATTACCCCCACACCGTTTACCGGCACAACAAATATATGCGTCCTGCTCTTCAATGATATTAACGGTGACGGTATTCATGAGCTTACCGAGCCGGTCATCGTCGGTGGTGCGATCAGTGTGACAGAGACCAATGGCAAATATTCCAAAACTCTGAATACAATCGTTAATCCCGATCCGAACGCATATCCGGGCATGTGTTTTAACGATATTCCCGAAGGCCATTACAATATCAGCGTTGCCCTCCCCGATAAATACAATCCAACGATGGCTTTGACAAGCGCCCTGGATGTCAAGGCTGGCGATCAGGCTTTTGTGCCTTTCGGCGCGCAGTCCAAAGATACCACCGTAACTCAGCCAGAGAATACGACTCCGGGCGGCGGCACCTCGCCAGTGCTTGGATTCCTCGGCGGGCTTCTCCTTCTCGGCGGTCTTGGCCTGGGTTGGTATGCGCTTCGTTTACGCAAGCCTGAGAGCAAACTAAAACAAAGCGGTTTGTTGAAAAGGTAAATCAATCTTTTGAATAAATGTGCAGGGGCGGGTCACGATCCGCCCCTGCTTTTTTTAACCCATGGGGTGTTTCATTCTTTGTCCCCCGATTAGATGCAAGTGCATGTGGAAAACGGTCTGACCGCCGTCGGTGCCTGTGTTGGTGATGATGCGATAACCGCTGTCGGCGATACCTTCTTTGACGGCGATTTGACCCGCCACCGCCAGCATGTGTCCCGCCAACGCTTCATCCTCGGACCTCAAGCTGTTGACCGATTCGATGTGCCTGTTCGGCACGATCAGCACATGCGTCGGCGCAACCGGGTGAATGTCGCGGAAAGCGGTCACTTGTTCGTCGCGGTAAACAATGTTGGATTGAATTTCGTTGTTGGTAATTTTGCAGAAGACGCAGGATGATTGCATTTACTTCTCCGTGATCTTTTTACGTATTACGAATTACGCAGTATTCAAAAATTAAGCGACCTGATGCGTAATACGTAAGGATCGCTTTACGGGATCGGTCCAAGTGTTGGTTTGCACATGATGTCATAATATTCCAACTCAGTGGCTTTGTTTTGTTGGGCGTAGGCTGCGGCCTGGTTGCCAATGATCCGCACCTCGTCGAGGTGCGCGCCGGCGTCTACATCCCAATAACGCGGTAACAGCATGAGTGGATCTTTGATCGGGCCTTCGGGAAGATAGTAGGGGCGTTGCGGGTCGGCTTGATCGCCTTGAGGCACCCAATTGAACATAATGGGTCCGCGTGGATTGATGGTAAAACCGACTTTGTAACCCGCCTCTCTTGCTACTTGGACAGCTCTTAGAGTAAAACCACCACCTGGCCAAATAAAAGCTATTGGCTGTTTTCCAAAATGTTGTTCGAGAATTGGTATAGGGTTGTAGATTTCTCCATGAATGTACTCTTCGGAACTATTGCTAGATATTGGAATATTGTGAACAAAACCATGTGCCTGAACATCAAAGTGGCCAAGTTGATAATAGGCTTCGACCTGTTGCCAAAGGGTTTGAAATTTCAGCCCATGTTGCTGATCATAAATTGTTGTTAGTGGAAGCTTATTATCAGTACTATCTGGGCCTGCTCCGATTAGCCAGGCTAGCGTTAGTGTCCAATTGTATTGAACAAGGAATGGATATACATGGTCAATTGCACTACCAGTCCGGCGATCATCCATAATAAGCAAAACAGATCGTTGCGGTATTTTGGCATTGGTATATAGAAAGTCAACCAATTGCTGCGTGTTGATGGTCTGGAACCCCATGGAGTGTATGTCGTTCATCAGTTGGTTGAAGTTATTAACGTTGATTGCGTCAGGAGCAGTAATGGTATCAGTGGTAATCCCGTGGATCATGATTACCATCACAACCGTGCCCGGCGCGGAATTGGTGGAAGTCCATTTGTTTTTTAGATACTGGCATTGATCTTGAACGTACGTGTGCGGCGTATCGAGCGGATTGAGCGAGCTCGCCACGAATGTTGGCGGCAGCGCTGGCGGTGTGCGTACAACTGTGGGCAGGGGAGTGGGCGTGTCTGCTGGCGTGGGAGTGAAGGCCGCAGCTTTTGTTTGTTGGATGGACGCGAAGGCGGTGCCAACCGCCTGTGTCATCGCTGCGTTCTGGTCAACGGGTGCAGGCTTGGGCTGGCAGGCGCTCAATAAAACGGAGGCCAGTATCAGGGTCAAAGTTTGATGCGTAGTGCGTGATGCGTAAGTAGACATGGGTTGGATTTTAATCGAAAAAGATGGAGTCGTATTTACTCCATCTTTTTATGAATTACGATTTATGAATTACTCGTTCGATTCGCCTTTGATAAATGCCTCGACCATGTCGCGGCAGATGTTGTCGCGGAATTGCTTGGGCGGGGTCTTGAAGAAATAGGACGATGGCCCGATGATGGGACCGCTCAAGCCGCGGTCGAGGGCGATCTTGGCGCAGCGCACCGCGTCGATAACGACTCCGGCGGAATTGGGGCTGTCCCACACTTCGAGTTTTGTCTCGAGATTGAGCGGCACATTGCCGAAGGTTGTGCCTTCCATGCGGATGTAGCACCACTTGCGATCGCTCAACCACGGCACGTAATCGGATGGGCCAACGTGCACGTTATCGGCGCCGATGTCGTAGGGCATCATGCTGGTCACTGCGCCGGTCTTGGAAATTTTTTTCGATTCAAGACGTTCGCGCTCGAGCATGTTGAGGAAATCGGTGTTGCCGCCGAAGTTGAGTTGATAAGTGCGGTCGATGTGTACGCCGCGGTCAACGAACAGGCTGGTCAATTCGCGATGCAAAATGGTCGCGCCGACCTGTGACTTGATGTCATCGCCGAGCACCGGCAATTTGGCCTGGCGGAAACGATCGGCCCAATATCCCTGCGAAGCGATGAAGACCGGGATGCAGTTGACGAAGGCGCAGCCTGCTTCGATGATCTGCTCGGCGTACCATTTGGTCGCCATTTCAGAACCGACCGGCAGATACGAAACCACAACATCGGTCTTGGTTTCCTTGAGCAGTTTGACGATGTCCGCTGTTGGGCCGGGAGCCTTCTTGATCACACCTGAAAGATATTTACCGAGGCCGTCATGCGTCATGCCGCGCACTACAGGTACATTTAATTTTGGCACATCGCTAAACTTATAAGTGTTGTTCGGTTCGGCGAATACTGCTTCCGAAAGATCCTTTCCGACCTTCGTTTCATTGATATCAATGCCGAGCGTGAATTCAATATCACGCACATGATATCCCGCCAGATTGACGTGCATCAATCCGGGGACGGTCGCATCGTCGGCCGTATCTTTATAGAACTCCACACCCTGCACCAATGATGAGGCGCAGTTTCCCACGCCGATGATCGCGACGCGTACTTTCTTTTTTGCCATTTTTGGTCTCCTTCTAACCGGGTATAATTTTGTTACTTATGTCCAACGAACGAATGCTTCGTTTTGAACGCCTTCTGGAAGTGACGCGTGTTCTGGGCGCCACGCTTGAACTTGAACCGTTCCTGCAAACTGTGATTTCAGCGGCCATCGAACTGACTGACAGCGAAGCGGCTTCCATTTTGGAATTCGATGAGTCGAGTGAGGCGCTTCGTTTTTTGTCTGCGCCCTGGTATCACCAGGATGTTTTACGCACCATCAAGGTTCCGGTGGATGAAAGCGCCGCGGGCTGGGTCTATCGTAACGTAAAACCGCTTCACATCCCGGACACCAAAGCGGACCCCCGCCATTTTAGCGCCGTGGACTTTGCAGCGGCTTTTGAAACACGTTCCCTGCTGGCGGTTCCATTATTAGTCAAGGGTAAGCCGCTGGGTGTGCTGGAGGCGGTCAACAAATCCAGCGCCCATTATACCGAGGAAGACATCACAATTCTAGAGACTTTGGCAGTTCCCGCCGCGCTTGCGATTCAGAATATGAATTTACAGCGCCGCATGGAAGCCAGTTTTTCGGAGCTATCCGAACTCGACCGGTTGAAGAGCGGCTTCATCGCCATCACTTCCCACGAACTGCGTACGCCGCTGGGACTCATTCTCGGTCACGCAACTTTCCTGCGTGAGTTGTTGGGTGATGAGCATCGCGAGCAGTTGGACGTGATCATCAAAAACGCATCCAAACTTAAGGAAATCATCGAGAGTCTTTCCAGTGTGGATAATTATGAAACCGGCATGGCGCGCGTCCGCCAGCGGGCGGTTTCGATTGCACGCATTATCGAGGAAGTTGCCGGCTCTTTTGCAGACATGGCCTCCAGGCGGAATATTACGTTGAAGGCCGAGCTGGACCGCGATGAATTGTTCGTCGAGGCTGACGGCAGTAAAATTTCCATCGCACTCAGCAACCTTGTAAAGAATTCAATTATGTTCACCGATGACGGCGGGCATATTTTTGTAAGCGGCCAGGCCGTTCCGGGTTATGTCAAGGTTTCGGTGACCGATGATGGTATCGGCATCCCAAGCAGGGACCTGCCGCGTGTCTTCGAGCGTTTCTTCCAATCAGAGTCGCATCTTACGCGCCGGCACGGAGGCATGGGCCTGGGACTTTCCGTTGCGAAGGTCATGATCGAAATGCACGGCGGGCGCATCTGGGCCGAGAGCGTGGAGGGGAAGGGCAGCAGTTTTTCCTTCCTGTTGCCGATCAACGCCACCCAGGCCGAAGCCGGTTCGCGCGTCTTTATGCCGTAAAAATTTTTATCAGCATGCTTCCGTCGCCGTCCTCGGCGACGGATTTACATAAATATTTCGGCGCCGGGGACGGCGCCTTGAGCATCCAAAATATTATGCAACCAACCTTCGTCATTGCCGGACACATCACGCGCGAATTCATTCTGCCTCCCGCTGGCTCGCCATTGCTCGATGCAGCCGGAGGCAGCGCTTTATATGCGGCGGGCGGGTTGAATGTTTGGGAAAAACAAATTGGCTTGTTGGCGCGTGTCGGCGAAGACTATCCGCGTCCGTGGCTGAAAGAGATCGCAGGGCGCGGGGTGGATATCAACGGCGTCAAAATTTTGCACCAGAGTTTGGACCTGCGTTCGTTCTTCGCTTATAACGAAAAATTTGAAATCGCGCACGGCACGGCAGTCTCACAATTTGCGCGGCGGCAACTCTCCTTCCCGAAGAGTCTGCTTGGGTACCAGAGTCCGCCCGAAGTCCGAAAGGACGCGCTGAAGCCAGATGCTCTCTCGCCGCTTCCCATCGAAATCCCAATTGAATATCGACAGGCGCAAGCCGTCCATTTTTGTCCGATGGATTTTGTAAGTCACAACCAGCTTTTCACCGCGTTCAGAGCCGGATCAGTAACCACGCTCACCCTCGACCCGTCAGCGGGTTACATGGCTCCATCCTTTTTCCGCGACTTGCGCGTGATCGTCTCGGGGCTGACGGCTTTCCTGCCTTCGGAGGAGGAACTGCGCGCTCTCTTTTGGGGCGAGACGAATGATCTGTGGCAGATGGCCGCCGCGCTCGGCGCCTATGGGTGCGAGATCGTGGTGGTCAAGCGCGGCGGGCTCGGACAGTTGGTTTATGACGTGCCCGGTAAACATAAATGGGAAGTGCCTGCGTATCCAGCGCGCATGGCAGACCCAACCGGCGCGGGCGACGCGTTTTGTGGCGGCTTCCTGGCTGGATATAAAAAAACATATGACCCTTTGCAGGCCGCGCTGTATGGAAATGTGTCTGCATCGTTGAAGGTTGAAGGCAGCGGCGCATTTTATCCGCTGGATGTGATGCCGGGGCTGGCCGAGGCGAGATTATCTGCATTGAAAAATTTAGTCAGAGAGGTGTGATTACGTAATACGTTTTACGTAATTCGTAAAGTTATGACCACGATCATTAGTCGCTTAATTGATCTTGCAATCCAAATCCAACAGGTTCCCGCGCCGACTCTTCACGAAGAGAAGCGTGCTGAATTTTTGCGCGATCTTTTCATCAAAGAAAAATTGAAAGACGTTTCGATTGATTCAGTGAACAACGTTTTTGCGCGTTTGCCGGGAAACGGAAAACAGCCGCCGTTGATTGTCAGCGCGCACACGGATACAGTCTTCCCTGAAAACACAAGTTTGCACGTTACGCGCGAAGGCGTGCGCATTTATGGGCCGGGCATCGGCGATAACTCGTTGGGTGTGGCGGCTTTGTTTGGCCTTTTGTGGAATCTGCGCGAACGCAAAATCGAATTGCCATTTGATGTTTGGTTCGTTGCGAATGTCTGCGAGGAGGGATTGGGCGATCTGCGCGGCATGAAGGCTGTCGTGGATCGTTTCGGCGCGGATGCGCGGGCTTATCTCGTGCTGGAGGGCATGGCGTTCGGACATATCTATCATCGCGCAATTGGCGTGCGCCGTTATCGCGTCACCCTGCGGACGGCGGGCGGGCACTCGTGGTCGGATTACGGTCATCCATCGGCGGTGCATGAAGCGGCGCATCTCATCACCCAGATCACGTCCCTGGCTTTGCCGGTCGATCCGCGCACGACCTTAAATGTCGGGCTCATCAAAGGCGGGACGGGAGTCAACGTGCTGGCTGCAGAGGCAACCTTTGATCTGGATATGCGTTCCGAAAGCATGGATGAATTAAATATGTTGATCGAGCAGGTCGAAAACTTGATCCAATCTGCCAACAAGCAGGATGTAAAGATCGAAAAGGAAATCATTGGCTCGCGCCCGGCGGGCGAAATTTCAGCAAACCATCCGCTCGTCCAACTGGCGCAGGAATGCCTGGGTCAACAGGACATAACTGCCACGCTGACATCCGGTTCGACGGATGCGAATATTCCATTAAATCGAGGCTACCCATCACTTGTTTTAGGAATCACGACCGGTGGCGGCGCGCACACTGTCCATGAATATGTTGATGTCGAGCCGGTGGAAAAGGGAATGGGATGTTTAACGGAATTTGTGAGTAAAATTCGGAATGTTTAGATTTCGCTTTCAGGTGGAATGAGAGGTTCAATTAATTCAACCAGATGAGGCAAATCATTGTGAATCGTATCCCAGATTGTGCCATAGTCAATGCGGAAGTATTCGTGGACTATTCGATTTCGCAAGCCAACCATTTGTAACCAATTGATCTCTGGATGAACGCGCCGTGTATCTTTTGAAACCCTTGCAGCGGCTTCCCCCATAATTTGCAGGGAATACATTACAGCGTTTTGAATAACTTCATTTTCCTCAAATTCCTCTTTTGAAACTCCACTGGTAAATTGAAGAGCCTTGCGTGCCGCTATCAGAATATCCAGCAGATAGGCTTCATCGCGCCGCATAAATAACCCAGGTATGTTCCAATATATTTTTGCGGCGAATATAGTTTTCACTTCGTTCAATAGCCTTGCGTTCCACCAGGAGATCG
>JAJYOH010000559.1 GCA_021796315.1 Chloroflexota bacterium | reverse complement strand
ATTTGGATGCTGCCCGCTATCACAGGCCGCGGGAACGGTATCCGCGTAAGGCATGTTGGCGTATAACGTATCTCCCGCGGTTGCAGCAAAATTGCTGTGATAAGCGCAGAAATACGAGAAGGCGCAGGAGCTTCCGCTGCAACTGCCAATGCCTTTGGCAGTGAGCATGAAGAACTCAGCACCGGAACGCGACCAACCCTGAGCGGTGGCGACGCGATCGATTTCCGTCTGAAGCTGGGCATCCGTTAAGCAGACGCTGGTGTAACTGTCGCTGCATCCACTGGCAGGAAGCGGATTCGTATCCACCACATAACCGCCAAAGGAAGAGCTATAAAGAATGTGTCCGTTGGTATTATCGTAATATTGTGTGGTGGCGTAATACACGTTGGATGTTTTTCCACTATCAGCTGCCACATTTTGGAAATAGCCATTGATCAGACTCACATAATTTGTGCTGACCGTATAACCTGCCGGTACCCAATAAATGGCATAGGTCACGTTCGTGTGCATCACCGGGCCATTGTGGTACGAAAGATTGCTGGTACGCAAGTTATTATGCGCGGCCGCCTGACTTCGCGCCCAGACGATTCCATAAGCATGCCCATTGCCTTGACCTGGCGGAGTATCAGGTCCGGCGTCACCTTTGGCGTATGCCGGCGCTGCCGCTGAAAGTGCAACGATCATAACGAACAAGACTGACGCAAACTTTCTAAACATACTTGCTCCTCCTTTGGTCTATCGAAATACGGATAAGATGTGTCCGGTTTTACATTAGTGAATCTCCCTTGTCAATGTTTTTGACAGCGAAAGCGTAATACATCACGAACAGACGCCGCGCGGGAATGCGTTGAATCCTGTTTTGTGGAGGTAAGGGTCGGGAGATTTTTTGTTACGGATGGAGACTCATCATCAAATCCCGGTTCGGGCGCAGGACGAAGAGCGGCTGAGGCTGAACATCCATGTCGGGAATCAGATGCAACTCAAATCGCTGAAGGATGCAAGCCAGCACCAACGCGGCTTCCATCAAGCCAAAATTATTGCCAATACATTGACGCGGTCCCGCACCGAATGGGACATACGAAAACTTATTCCGCCCGATTAAATTCTGCGGCAAAAAGCGCTCGGGGTCGAAGACTTCGGGCTGGTCCCAGAATGCAGGATGGCGATGCAAAGCGTATGTGCAGATGGCAATGATCGTGTTCGGAGCAATGTAATAGCCGCCGATCTCATCTTCGCCAATGGCGCGGCGCCCCAATGTCCATGCAGGCGGAAAGAGACGCAGGCTTTCATCCAAAACCAATTGAGTGTAAGGCAGGTTATCGAGGTCAGCGTATCGAGGCGGGCGCCCATTCAGCGCCTCGCGGACCCCGCGGCGGAGGCGGTCCAACACCCACAAATTTTGCGAAAGAAGGTACCACGTCCACGTCAGCGCGCTGGCGGTTGTTTCATAACCGGCTAGGATCAAGGTCATGATCTGAGTCCGCAACTGTTCATCGTCCATCGCTGCACCAGTCTTCTCATCGCGGGCAAGAATCAATGAACTCAGCAAATCGCCGCCATCTTTGAAATTTTGTTTGCGTTGTCGAATGATACGCTTCACCACATTGCTGAGTTCATTCGCAGATTGAATGAGTCGCGGATGGCTGGGCTTTTCCAAATAGTTGGCGGCGCGGTTGACAATCTCGCCCACTTCGCGGACTTCATCGCCGAGGTCCACACCGAACAGGGCACGCGTCGTGACGGTCATCGTCAGTGCGGCCATTTCGCGGGCAATATCGACTGGTTGATTATCAGCATAGAATCGCTCCCAGCGCTGGATTGTGGATTGGGCAGCCTCGACAATCATCCCGTCCAGTTTTTCGAGGCGGGTGCGATGAAATGCCGGCTGCATCATGCGCCGCTGTTTGCGCCACGTCTCGCCCTCCGATGTCAGCAATCCTTCGCCGACAACCTTATTGAACATCTGATTCGAGGATGTGCCCTTGGTATAGTTGCGATTGTTGTCTACCAAAACGTGGCGCACGAAATCGGGATGATTGATCAAATAAGCCGTATCGGGCGCGGGACGATAGCAGACGATATCGCCATATTGCGAAGCAATATTGATGAAGAATTTCAGGGGATCGCGCACCAGTTCGCGGATGCTTGCGCTCACAGGCGCGGGAGGCAATTTTCGATTGGAAGAAATATTTTTGGGATCGGAAATGCTGGCAGGAAAATCCATGCAACTCCTCTAAAACAAGTACACGTTAAGGCTAAAGTAAGATTGTCCGATTATATGGGGAAAGACGATGACAGGCAAGTTGTTATTTGAGCCAGTCAAAGAATTTCAAGTACGCGCCAGTCGCAAAATCCAACTTTGTGGCTGGTAGGCAAATGCGTTTCAGCGTACACAAAAGCTTAAAAACAGTAATGTGGAAACATTTTCATTAATGTTTCCACATTACTGTCAATGCTCGTTAATCAAGCCGTTGTTGATTTTGCTAAATGCTTTTCATGAATCCCAAAACCATCAAGCCTGTGGTTGCCAACCGAAACAAGGATCAAAGAAATATACCTCGGCCTCTTTCTCTAGCACAAAACCACACAAGGCTCTTTTTGATCAACTCCCCAGTATGATCAAATCGTATTCAACCCGAACCGGGCCTTCCATCTTCTGATCAATCAGCATAGCAACCTCCTCGAAAAATATGCTGACATGACGATACGATGCCGGAATAGTTACAGCTTTCGACTTCCAATAAGCTGACAAAAGAATAAAGAAAAAATCACAAGACTTTTCGAGCCTTGTGATTTTCATTATGAAGGATTTTACGATCAGTGTCCCGGAGTGGATTGGGGGGGGTTCTTGGTCTGACCAAGGTGTAAACCCGGATTGGTCGGCTTGACTATTTGGGGCGTTGCCCCTTCATCCGCGGGAGCGGGCGTAGATTCGAGTGTCCCGGTTGGAGTTGGCGTCCCTGTCAGGATTGACGAAACAGTGGGTTCAGTCGAACCTGAAAAATATGGCGGCGGCACTACCTGTTGGATTGCAGTCGGTGTGCTGGGAAACAAAAGATGCTTCAAATAATCACGATTGGCATAAGCGACGGCTGCCAAATATGCGGTCAGGCTGGTCAGAACGGCCAATTCAATAGCAATAATAACTTTATCCATCAGCGTCAAGGCTGTTGGATGCATCCCCGCATGGCCCACGCCGCTGCCAGCGTGGATGGATCCGCCCTTCAACGCGGCGGCGCCGGATATGAATCGGGCGCGTCTCTTTAAAAGCAGATCAGCGGGATATTTCGCTTCCGCATCTTTTAAACGCGAGAGCAGATTGGCGACATCCTTATCGTTCAAGACTTTCTTTTCTCCAGCCATACCTATTGTTCCTCATCCAAACGCTGATTTAAAACCTGTCGAAGTTTAGCAATGGCGCGGGTTTGGATGACTTTAACATTATCAACACTCTTTCCCAAAATATTGGCAGCCTCCTGCGGATCAAATCCTTCGATAAAACGCAGGATGATTACGTGACGTTGATCCGCCGTCAGGTCGAATTTGATGGAAGTCATGACCGCTTCCAGCAGCGCCCTATCCTCGATTTCTCCGCTGATCGAGAAACTCACGTCCCGGTCATTCAGGATCATCTCCAGCGGGACAACCTGTTGTCTGTCGCGCGAACTATCAACGATAACGTGATATGCTATTTGGTAAAGATAAGAGCGCAGTTTGGTATGCGGTCCTTTCCCACCCGCCAGTTGATCCAGCAAGCGTGCGAAGACCTCTCCGACCACATTGTCCGCTTCGACCGGATCCTGGCAGAGGCGCAAAGCATATCTATAGATAGCCGGGGCATAGAGGTCAAAGATTACGGCGAGCGCTTTTTGATCCAATTTGCGCGCCGCTTTTAACAGAGCGGCTTCATCTGCCATCCATGCACCCGCCCATACTTGGATGTCTGTCATAATCATGACAAGGAAATACAGAAAAGGTTACAAACAATTTTATTATTCTCGCC
>JAJYOH010000558.1 GCA_021796315.1 Chloroflexota bacterium | reverse complement strand
GTAAGCTGAGACTACCCCAGCCAGCATTGCCAACACGAACGCCGTTAGCGCCGCCGAAATGAACATGGTATTTTTTCGCATGAGACTCTCCTTTTGACTAGCTTTCTAATGCTAAATCCTTTTATATAGTTATCAAGTCGCAAAAAGCACCAAAAAGTTACGCACCTGCTTTGATCCTTCAAAAAGGAAAAGGGTATGAGAATTACCCTTGTCGATGATTATATATAATATATAATGTCTACAATTGAACTTAATCGAATAGTCCCATGTCTGCTAAAGATGTATTTTCCGTTCACCGCAAGCCAATGAAACAGGACATCTTTGAATTTGTCCATGAGCGCATCATCGCGGGACAATATGCCCCGGGTGAGTGGCTGCGCCAGGATGTTATCTCTTCGCAATTGGGCGTGAGTATGACCCCCGTACGTGAGGCGCTGGATTTGCTTGTCTCGGCGGGCCTTGCAGAACGAGTCCCCTATCGAGGCGTGCGCGTCCTGCAGCCATCTGCCGAGGAGATCGTGGATTCCTATGGAACGCGGCTGCTCCTCGAAAGCGCGGCCGCTTACGCCGCGGCGATAAATATCTCGTCAGAACAACTGACAAAGCTGGGCGCGCTGCTCGACGAAAGCCAATCGCTGGTGGAACTAAAAGATATGTCGCGCTCACGAGCCTTGAACCGCGAACTGCATACAGCAATAGTTTCATCATCTGGGAATACGCTGCTCTGCAAAATATACATTACAGTTCTCAATACATTCCCTGATCGGATGCTTTACGAATATATGTTTCGCCACCCCGAACTCCTTGACGAAAACATCCAAAACGAATACAAAGAACACCGCTCGATAGTCGATGCGCTAGCCGCGCATGACCCGGCTCTATCAGTGCAAAAGACCATTGAACACATTACAAACCGCAGCAATGAATTGGAAACTTATCTTGGAGTCCCAATAGAGACAATCATTGCAAAAGAATCTCAGATATTGCCTTTACTTACAAATTACATAAAACTATGAAAATCGAGATCATTAGAGGAGTTTTCATGAGCGAAGAACTTTACAAGAAGATGGCCCAAAGCATTATTGACGGCGACTCCGACGCGTCCACGGCTCTGGCAAAAGAAGCCATCGCACTGGGCCTCCATCCGCTGGATGCGATCACAAAAGGCTTTGTAGTTGGCGTCAACACAGTCGGCGATGCTTTTGGACGCGGAGATGCATTTCTACCTGAACTTGTTATGGCGGGGGAAGCCATGAAAGCCGCCGTTGCAGTCCTTGACCCGGAGTTGAAAAAGCGCGGCACCGAGCGGAGAATGCTCGGCAAGGTGGTGATCGCAACTGTGGAGGGCGATATTCACGAGATCGGAAAATCGCTCGTTGCCACCATGTTGGGCGCATCTGGTTTTGAGGTTTATGATCTGGGTGTGGATGCTCCATCGGAAAAAATTATTAAAAAGGCGCTTGAAGTCAACGCTGACATCATCGCCATGAGCACATTATTGACGACGACCATGATCCGGCAAAGAGAAGTGATCGAAGAGTTGGAAAAAGAGGGGCTGCGCGGCCGGTTCAAGGTCATGGTGGGAGGCGCGCCGATCACGCGCGATTGGGTCCAGAAAATTGGCGCGGATGGATATTCAGAAGATGCCGTTGGCGCGGTCGGAATCGCAAAGCAATTACTCGGTGCAGAGTGATATTCCAAAAATTAAATCAATAGAGGTGTAAGATGCTTAAACAGTCCTATCATATTCAGGAAGATATTATCGAATGGCGCCGCGACTTTCACACACATCCCGAATTGGGATTTAAGGAAATTCGCACTTCAGGGAAAGTGGCCGAGCAGTTGGAAAAGCTCGGGTACCGCGTCCGCCGCAATGTCGGACGAACCGGCGTAGTCGCAGACCTCGGCAGCAACGACGGCCCGTGCATAGCCCTCCGCGCAGACATGGACGCGCTTCCCATCCTTGAAGCAAATGATGTTCCATACAAATCGCAAAATGATGGCACGATGCACGCCTGCGGACACGATAGTCACACCGCGATGTTGTTGGGTGTTGCGACTTTGCTCGTCAAGGAAAAATTTCCCGGCCAGGTGCGTTTATTATTCCAGCCTTCCGAAGAAGCGGGTGATGAAGAAGGGATCAGCGGCGCGCCGCGCATGATCGAAGATGGCGCGATGGAAGGTGTGGACATGGTTCTTGCATTGCACGTTGACCCAGCCACACCGGTCGGTAACATCCGCATCAGCGATGGCCCATCATCAGGCGGCGTAGACTCCTGGTTCGGGCGCATCATCGGTAAAGGCGGGCATGGCGCGGCCCCGCACAACGCGGTCGATCCGTTCTACATCGCTTCGCATGTGATGATCGCATTGAACGCCATCGTTTCGAGACGAATTAATCCGTTCGAGCCGGCGGTCGTCAGCATTGGTACATTGAATGGCGGCTTTACACAAAACGTCATTCCCGCGCACGTGGACATTTCCGGCACATTGCGATACACCGAATCAAAAGTACGGGAACAGATCCACGATGAGATCAGACGCGCATTCGAAATCGCAAAAACGCTGGGCGGCAGTTACGAGCTAAAGATCGTGGTTGGCGACCCGCCCATGATCAACCACACCGATGCAGCGAATCTAATCGAAGCCGCGGCCGTTGACCTGCTTGGCAGGGACCATGTCTTGCCGCCACTGAAAACATTGGGAGCGGAAGACTTCGGCGCGTTCTCGCAGATCGTTCCCGGTGCGATGTTCACACTCGGAACGCTCATCGAAGGCGACGAGCGCTACCTTCACCATCCCCGCCTCGATCTGGACGAAAGAGCTTTGCCAATCGGGACGGCCGTCCTCGCTGAAAGCGCGTTGAGATTCCTGAGAAATGGCAAATAAATTTAACGTTATCCTGCAGCCTTCCGGGAGACGCGGAGAAGTAACCGAAGGCACTAGCCTACGCGCGGCTTCGCGCGAACTCGGCGTTGATATCGAATCCATTTGTGCAGAGAATGCCACCTGCGGCAAATGCAAAATACTGGTTGAAGAAGGCACGTTCGAGCGTTACGGCGTCACATCGAAACGCGAAAATTTATCGCCAGTCTCGCCGGAAGAAGCGGCATACTTTTCACGGCGTCCGAAAATGCTGGCAAAAAATGGCTGGGAAGCCGGGCAGGTTCGGCTTTCGTGCCAGGCAAAAGTGTGCGGCGATTTGCTGATCAACATCCCCGAAGAAAGTTTGGGAAATAAACAGATTGTCCGTAAATCGGCCACCGACCGGATCATCGAGATCAAACCATCCCTTCGAAAATATTTAGTGGAGCTGATGCCGCCGACTCTTTCCAACCCGAAAGCGGACTGGGAAAGACTAGCCAGCGGACTCGCCACCTCAATGGGACTCGTGCGCCAGGGTGAAGCAAATTTGCCGCGCGCCAAAGATCTGACAATTGATTACGCCTGCCTGCAAACGCTCGGACAAACTTTGCGCGATGCAAAGTGGCGCGTGACCGTTTCCGTCTGGCAGGACAAGGAAGTTGTACGCGTGGAACCGGGCTACTCTGAAAATCTTTTCGGCGCAGCGATTGATATCGGCTCGACGACCATCGCACTTTATTTATGCAATTTAGAGAACGGCGAAGTCGTCGCGGCGGAATCAGAAATGAATCCACAAATTGTGTACGGCGAAGATGTGATGTCGCGCATCCAGTACACGATTTCCAATCCGGGTGGATTGGAAAAATTGCACAAGGCCGTCATCAACACACTCAATCAATTATTGGAGCGCGCGATTCAAACTGTAAATGCCAGGAATCATGAGGAGATTGCTTCCCTGGCCTATCCGCCAGGACAGGCAGGGGAAAACTCCCCTCGCAATGACATTTCTGTGGATGACATTCTCGAAATGGCCGTGGTTGGAAACAGCACCATGCACCATTTATTTTTGAATTTGTCGCCGCGCTATCTGGGCGTCGCGCCGTTTGTGCCGACCATCTACCATTCTGTCGATATCAAAGCCCGCGAACAGATC
>JAJYOH010000557.1 GCA_021796315.1 Chloroflexota bacterium | reverse complement strand
TTCGCTGGCTTATGGGTTGGACAAAAAGAAAAATGAAATTATTGCCGTCTATGATCTGGGCGGCGGTACATTTGATATTTCAATTCTGGATGTTGGCGACGGCGTTTTTCAAGTCCGCTCGACGAGTGGCGATACATTCCTCGGCGGCGATGACTTCGATCAGCGCATCATGGATTATCTGGCCGACACTTTCCAAAAAGATAATGGCATTGACCTGCGCGGCGACCGTCAGGCTCTTCAACGTTTGAAGGAAGCCTCCGAGAAGGCCAAGATCGAACTTTCGACCACGATGCAGACCGAGATCAACCTGCCTTACATCACGGCGGATGCCAGCGGCCCGAAGCATCTTGTCACCACGTTGACACGTTCCAAACTCGAACAGATCACCGGCGATCTCGTTGATCGCACCATCGCACCGCTCAAGCAAGCTCTGGCGGACGCAAATCTACAAGCCAGTCAGATCAACGAAGTGGTCATGGTCGGCGGTATGACTCGTATGCCCGCTGTCCAGGATCGAGTGCGTTCGTTCTTCGGCAAGGAACCGCATAAAGGTGTGAACCCGGATGAAGTCGTTGCCATCGGCGCGGCCATTCAAGCGGGCGTGCTGGGCGGCGAAGTCAAGGATATTCTTCTGCTGGATGTGACGCCTCTCTCGCTCGCTATCGAGACCTTGGGCGGAGTCGCCACACCGCAGATCGAACGCAACACCACCATCCCAACCCGCAAGAGTCAGGTTTTCTCGACCGCCTCCGACAGCCAGACGCAGGTTGAGATCCATATCCTGCAAGGCGAACGTCCGATGGCGGCGGATAACAAGACGCTGGGCAAATTCATCCTGGATGGAATTCCGCCCGCGCCGCGTGGCGTCCCGCAAATCGAAGTGACTTTCGATATCGATGCCAACGGTATTTTAAAAGTCACCGCGAAAGATAAAGCCACAGGACGCAGCCAGCACATTACCATTACGGCCTCCTCCGGTCTTTCGGATAAGGAAGTCGAGAAGATGCGCCAGGATGCGGAAGCGCACGCCGAGGAAGATCGCAAACGCAAAGAGTTGATCGAAGCGCGCAATCAGGCCGATAACACTGCCTATGCAGCGGAGAAGGCCTTGAAAGAATTTGGCGATAAAGTGCCCGCGGAAATCCGCAGTGAGGTCGAAACCAAAATGGCCGAAGTGAAGGAAAAGGCCAAGAGCGAAGATGTCGCCGCCATAAAATCTGCGGCCGAAGCGCTTGGTGAAGTCATCCAGAAGATCGGTGCGGCTGTCTATCAAGGACAACCGGATGCCGCGCCGAGCGGTGAGTCCGAACCGAAATCTGATGGGCCGGATGTTGTTGAAGGCGAAGTGAAAGAATAGTTTGAAGGTTGGCAGGTTTGAATGTTAACCTGTCAACTTGAAAACATTCCAACCTGAAAACTTGAAAAATGACCAATCGCGATTACTACGAAGTTCTTGGTGTCGGACGGAATGCCAGCGATGACGAACTCAAAGCTGCCTTCCGTAAATTAGCGCGCCAGCATCATCCCGACGTGAACAAAGAGCACGACGCCGAAGAGAAATTCAAAGAGCTCAACGAAGCCTATGGCGTGCTTTCGGATGCGGACAAGCGCGCCCGCTACGACCGCTTTGGACGCGAAGGCCTCGGCAACATGGGTGGCGGCTTCCACGATTACACCGCGGACTTCTCAGACATTTTCGACGAGCTATTCGGCCAATTCGGATTCTCAACCGGCCGCCGTTCGCGCCGGACCCCGAGGCGGGGACGCGATCTACAAATGTCCCTCACGCTGACGTTTGAAGAGGCGGTCTTTGGTATCGAGAAAGAGATCGAGTTCGAACGAGAAGAGACTTGTTCACACTGTAACGGTTCCGGCGCCGAGCCGGGAACAACGCCGACGCGTTGTACAACCTGCAATGGTCAAGGCGAAGTCCGCCAGGTGCGCCAAACTATTCTCGGACAAATGGTGCAAACCACAGCCTGCCCGACCTGCAATGGACGCGGCGAGGTGATCTCATCGCCGTGTCATACATGTCACGGCGGCGGGCTGGAACGCAAGCGCGTCAAGAAGAAAGTGCAGGTTCCGGCGGGCGTGGACAGCGGCACGCAGATCAGACTGGCGGGGGAGGGCGGCCCCGGCGTCTTCGGCGGCCCGAGCGGAAGCCTATTCCTGGTGTTGAACGTCCAGCCGCATAAGTTCTTCAAGCGCCGCGAGAATGACATTCTATTGAATCTGGATGTCAATGTCGCGCAGGCCACGCTTGGTGCGGAAGTCGATGTCCCAACTTTGGATGGCTTGGAAAAACTCAAGATCCATGCTGGGACTCAGCCTGGAAAAGTTCTTCATCTCAAGGGCAAAGGCGTACCTCATTTGCGACGCGGCGGACGCGGCGACCAACTAGTGATCGTCAATGTCGAAATCCCGTCCAAGCTGACGAAGGAACAGCGCGAATTATTTATGAAACTGGCCGAATCGCTCGGCACGAATGTCAAACCAACGGAAAAGGGATTCTTGGACTGGATCAATGAAGCGTTAGGTGGGTAATACCTGTAATCAGTTGTCAATGATCAGTGGGCGGACGCAAGTCCACCTTTTGTTTTATAATTTCATCCATTATGTCCGAACACACGCATTCCCATTTTGGTGATATTGCCAAACATACGGGTTCGCGGCTGGCACTTTCGCTTGCGCTGACCGCCATCTTTGTCATCATCGAAGCGGGAGCGGGACTCTTTGCCAACAGCCTCGCTCTACTCACAGATGCTGCGCATAATTTCACGGACGTGATCGCGCTTGGTTTAAGCTGGTATGCGGTGCGCCTGACGACCCAGCCTTCCAATTCGCAAAAGACCTATGGCTATCACCGCGCCGGAATTTTGGTGGCGTTGATCAATTCGACCACGCTCGTGATTATTTCGCTCGGAATTTTTTACGAAGCTTATTCGCGTTTTACCAATCCCCCGGAAGTCAATTCAGAAGTATTGATCGGCGTTGGCGTTGCGGCTTTTATTATTAATCTAGTCACGGCCTTGATGGTCAAAGATGGAAGCGACCATGATCTGAACATGCGCTCGGCCTTTGTCCATTTGATGGGGGATGTCGTGTCCACAATTGGCGCAGTGATTGCAGGTGTCATCATCTATTTCACGCACGCAAATTGGCTCGATCCATTTGTCAGCGTTCTGATCGGACTCTTGATCTTGTGGAATGCGTGGGGCATCCTGCGCGAGACGGTGGATATTCTGCTCGAGTCCACGCCGCGTGACGTGGACATGAAAGCCATGGTGGACGAAATGATGCAAGTTAAAGGTGTGATTGGAATTCACGATCTGCATGTGTGGAGCATCACACAGGGACTGAGGACGATGTCAGCGCATATTTTGACGGATGATATTTCCGTCAGCGCGGGGGCGGAGATACAGAGCAGGGTAAATGAATTGGTGGCCCATCGTTACAATATTTCACATGCAACTTTACAACTCGAATGTGTGGGCTGCGACCCCGATGGTTTGTACTGCGATATCAACGGCGTTGTACACCGGCATGAACATGCTTGATTGAAATGGCGGACTTGTATCCGCCATTATGTTTATGAAATATACAAAAGGAGAATGTCATGATATGGATTACCCGCTCGCACGTCCACGTTGATCGTGTTGCGTGTCCGTGGCTTATTACCCGCTTCATCGATAGCGAAGCGGAATTTTTATTTGTGCCGAAGAACCAGATCGAGAAAGTTGCCAAGGAAACAGGCGCAATTCCATTTGATACGCCGGGAGTTGAACTTGGTCATGGTTCGGATGGACGCTGTTCATTTGAATCCATCATTTTGAAGTACGACTTGAAAGATCCGGGTTTGCTGCGATTGGCAAAAATCGTTCATGCCGCGGACGTCAGCGAAGATATCGACAAAGATCCGCTGGCGCGCGGACTGGAAGCGGTTGCCAGCGGCTTCAGTTTGCGCTTCCCCGACGACTTGGAAAACCTTGAGCATCAGTTTGAAGTCTACGATGCGTTATA
>JAJYOH010000556.1:3220-4047 GCA_021796315.1 Chloroflexota bacterium | reverse complement strand
GGACAGATGGCGAAAGACGATACTCGATATTCGACAATCGAAACACTTGCTCGTGTATTGGATATATCACTACGTCTCCTTCATCCATTTACACCCTTTGTCACCGAAGAAATCTGGGGACATCTCCGAGATTCGATTCTCCAATCCCGAATCACGAATATCGCCGCAGACTGGCCGCAAGCTTTGATCATCGCCAAGTGGCCCGAGCCGCGTGAACTTGAAGGCTGGGAAGATTCAAAAGTGGCTGACTTCACGCTCATCCAGGAAATCGTGCGAATCATCCGCAACCTGCGCGCGGAAAAATCGGTCGCGCCATCGAAACGCATCGCGGCCACATTTGCCGTGGGCCAACAGACCGCACTGTTAGAATCGCAAAAATCCGTCATAGCCTCTCTGGCAGGTTTGGATGAATCCCAATTCACGATTCAAACTTCGCTTTCGTCGAAGCCAAAGGACAGCGTTGTGCTTATGATTGGTTCTGTGGAAATATATGTACCGCTGGCTGGCATGATCGACCTCGCCGATGAAAAGTCTCGCCTTGAAAAGGAACTGGCCGAGGCGCAATCACAGATTGAACGGCTTGAAACATTGCTCGCTGGTAATTTTGCCAGCAAAGCGCCCGCGCCCGTGGTTGCTAAAGAACGCGAAAAATTGGCAGGCTATAAAGGAACAGCCGAAAAAATAAAGGCTCAGTTGAAATAAGAATTGAGTTAGAGCGATATCAATCTCGCTTTACTTGCGTTATAATCCCACTAGCTGAATATCTACCTTCGGGGCAGGGTGCAATTCCCGATCGGCGGTAAAGCCCGCGAGCAATGTTTCAAGCC
>JAJYOH010000556.1:0-3210 GCA_021796315.1 Chloroflexota bacterium | reverse complement strand
AAATCCAATGCCGACAGTATAGTCTGGATAGAAGAAGGTGACAACAGGCCCGCGCGGGTCTGATTCGAGTTGGTGGCCCCGAAAACGATTCTTGTTTTCGGGGCTTTTCTTTCGGATCGGACTCAGACGAGGCCGGTCTTTACGCCCCGTAGTTTTTTTCTCTGCGAGGCGTTTTTTCATGCTCAACCTGCTGAGAGCCAAAACATGGATTGAAATGGATATCAACTCTCTAAAACATCGCCCGCGCATTTCAAGACCTCACCACCTCTGGCTGGGTTTTATTTCCATGGCCGCGGGCATCCTGGTGTGGTGGCTGACCGCGCGTTACAGCGGATTGCCCGCCTTCATTCTGCCTTCGCCTGCCGATGTTTGGACGCGTTTCCTGCGCGCACTCGTCAGCGGCGAATTGGCGCGGAACACCGGCGCGACCCTGCTGGAAGTTTCGCTGGGGCTTTTTTCCGGCGCGAGCTTTGCAACCATGCTTGGTTATGTGCTGGCAAAATCGCGCCTGCTTGAACAAATCCTTTCGCCGTATCTTGTCGCCAGCCAGGCCGTGCCACTGGTTGCGATTGCACCATTACTCGTCCTGTGGTTCGGACCGGGAATCTTCTCGAAGATTTTGATCTGCGGATTGATCGTTTTCTTTCCGGTGCTGGTCAACACCGTGGTCGGGATCCGCGCGGTGCCGCCTGCATATTACGATTTGATGCATTCGCTTCACGCCTCGCGCGGACAGATCCTTCGTCACCTCGAAATTCCCGCCGCGCTGCCGATCTTCTTCGGCGGACTTCGCATCGGCGCGACGTTGTCCGTCATCGGCGCGGTGGTCGGCGAATTGGTCGGCGCAGATGCCGGACTGGGTGTGTTGATCAACATCGGGCGCGGTACGTTTGACACACCGATGGTTTTCGTGGCGGTCTTTACATTAATTGCCCTGGCCCTATGTTTATATGGCATTGTGGCCTGGATGGAAAGAAGACTATTGATTTGGCAGGAAGAGTAGGTCACGCTTTAAGCGTGACTACCAGGATACTTTTTAGGAGACATTATGTTGAAGAAAATAGTTTTGATCATGCTTGGGGCGGCGTTCGGCCTTTCAGCCTGCGGCACGCCCAAGTCCGGGAATGGCGCGCTGACCAAGATCAGCCTGCCGATGGGTTACATTCCCAACGTCCAGTTCGCGCCGTTTTATGTCGCGGTCGAAAAAGGTTATTTCAAAGAGGCCGGCATCGAAATCTCCTTCGATTACAAGTTCGAGACGGATGGCGTGGCATTGGTCGGCGCGAACAATGTTCCGTTTGCGGTGGTTTCCGGCGAACAGGTTCCGCTGGCGCGCGCCCAGGGATTGCCGATTGTATATGTGGCGGCCTGGTATCAGAAATATCCTGTCGCAGTGGTTTCAAAGACCTCGCAAAATATTCAGGCCCCCGCCGATTTGAAAGGAAAGAAGATCGGCCTGCCCGGCTTGTTCGGCGCCAACTACATCGGCCTCGACGCTTTGCTTTATTCAGCGGGGCTGACCGAAAAAGATGTGACGCTTGATTCGATTGGCTTCAATCAGGTTGAAGCGCTGGCCGCAGATCGTGAACAGGCCGCTTCGGTTTACACAGCCAATGAGCCGGTGCAGTTGAAGGCGCAGGGCTATGCCATCAACGTATTGCAGGTGGCCGATTACGTAAAGCTCGCCTCGAACGGAATCATCACCAACGAAAAAACGATCGCTGATAATCCAAATCTTGTGCGCAGCTTCGTCCAGGCATTTTTGCACGGACTGACCGATACCATAGCCAACCCCGATGAAGCGTACACGACCGCCGCCAAATACGTCGACACACTGACGGGCGCAAACCAAAAAGTGCAAAAGGAAATCCTGAGGCTCTCAATTGACGAATGGAAGACCGACCGCCTCGGCATGTCTGATCCGCAGGCCTGGCAAAACATGGACGACACTTTGCTCAAGATGGGCTCGATCACAAAGCCGCTGGACGTGAGCAAAATGTACACAAACGATTTTGTTCCGTAATTTGACTATGCCCGCTTCTTCCCTGGACCCGATCCTGGCTGCCAACGAATTAAGCGTTACCTTCCCAGATGGCAACGGCGGACTTCACGTGCTGGATGATGTTTCATTCCGCATCCAGGCGCGCGAGTTCGTGGCTGTGCTGGGACCATCGGGTTCAGGCAAGAGCACCTTGCTGCGAATCCTGGCCGGTTTGATCGCGCCGACACATGGAGACTATACTTTCGCGGGCGGACAAAGTCCGCGCATTGGCATGGTCTTTCAACAGGCCAACCTCATGCCCTGGCGCACGGTCATCCAGAACATGATGCTGCCGCTCGAACTTCAAGGCATCCGCGCGACAGAGGCGCGCATCAAAGCACAGGATTTAATAGATTTAATCGGGCTGCAAGGCTTTGAAGACAATTGGCCGCGTGACCTTTCTGGCGGCATGGCGCAACGCGTCGCCATCGCGCGCGCTCTGATCCACGACCCAGACCTGCTCTTCCTCGATGAACCATTCGGTTCGCTCGATGCGCTTACCCGCGAACGCATGTGGGCGGAATTATCCCGCATCTGGCAGGCGCGCCAGAAGACCGTCATCATGGTCACCCATTCAATCGAGGAAGCGTTATTTCTGGCTGACCGTGTACTCGTCCTGACCCAACGCCCCGGAAGCATCAGATTGGATCTGGAAGTGGATTTACCGCGTCCCAGAAAGGACGAGATGCGCTATACAGCACACTTCGGAAAACTGGCAAAAAGTTTGAAGAAAGCGATTGGATGAAACAAAGAGACCGGATCAAAAAATCTGGTCTCTTTGTTTTATAACTTTAGTGTCTGCCAAAATATAAGTTAACGATCCGGCTCCACCTTTATTTGTACAGCCTGAACAACCACACGATGCAAATAAGTATTAGTTGCAGCATCGAAATCTTTGCAGGTCAACAAGGTCAGCCACGGTCTGAACGCTAATCAAATTATCGGTCCAGCCCGTGTCGGTCAGTGGATTACCATTCGGGTTGTAAATCGTCACCCAAAGCTTGGAAACACTGTCTGAAACGATCTCAATGGATGACCATAATTATCATTTGAGCGCTCCTGTGTCACGCTGTACCGAAAGCCGAAAGGTTATGGTATCCTTAATCCATCTCATTCCGGAGTCTTTCATGTACGTATCCATCGAAGGGGTGATCGGTATCAATAAAATA
>JAJYOH010000555.1 GCA_021796315.1 Chloroflexota bacterium | reverse complement strand
ATTTTCGACAATACAGTTTTAGCCGGGCAACCCGTTACCTCACTGGCGCGGTTGGCGGTATCCGCTCAGACCATGTCCGATTCTATCGGGGCACAGGCCGGCTCAGTCGGAGTCCTGACGCGGCGCAGGCAGGCAGGCAACTCTTCGACAGGCTCACCTGTGCCTGCGGCGCAGGCAGGGCAGGCTGCGAGAGAGGCATTAATCGTCGCGTCTGTGCCGGTGCTGGTGATTACAAAGTCCGAACCACAGGGTGCAGTCAAAGAACTGATCGCCTGTCTTCAGAAGAAATAGCTTGTAAGATTTATTCCTGCATCGCTGTCTCTTTCATAGATTTTCGCGGAGGAACTATGAATGAGTTGGAAGCGTTTCGTACAGAGAAGGATGATTTTTTCGGGCATCACCCGCAAAGCCCGCTGACGCGCGAGCAAAAGCGTGACTTTCATGGGCTGAATTATTTTCCCGAAAATGCGGATTTGCGGCTTGAAGTCAAGGCTGAGGAGTTCCCCGTCAAGGAGCGTATCGAAATGCAGACCTCGACCGGGGATGTGCAAATTTACTTTCGCCACAGCCGATTCAAATTCCAGGCCGATGGGCAGGATGCGGAACTGACCATTTATGAAAGCGAGAATGGATTCTTTTTGCCTTTTGTTGACTCGCTGGCCGGGAAGGAAACCTACGGCGCAGGCCGCTATCTTGAACCTGAACCTTTACCCGGCGGAAGATTTTTAATTGACTTCAACATGGCATATAACCCGTATTGCGCTTACAACGAGCAATGGTCCTGCCCATTGACGCCACTTGAAAATCGGCTGAAAGTGCCCGTCAGGGCCGGTGAGAAGTTGTTCCACGAATAATATGAAATAAAAAGACGGACTTTTGACGGTCCGTCTTTTTCTATTCTTTTGCTGTTTCTTCCAAAACATCCAGAAGCGCTTCATATTCGTCGCAACAATGGGAACATATATCGAGATGTTCCCGCAGGAGCGGCATCAGGTGGGCGGCATCTTTACCATGCACTTCTTTTTCCACGTATTCATCGAGCTGGGCAAAAACTTCATTGCAGGTCGTTTCTTCCTTGCGGACTTTATCGAGCACGCGCAGGAATCCTTTAACGACTTCATCGGGGAGTTCTTGCTCCCGTTGAAAGCGATGCCGGATGCTTTGTATTAAATCTTTGATATTCATGCCAAACCTTTGATTTGGACGTTTAATCTCACCCTAATCTTACTTTTTCTCGAAAGCCGATAATACTTCCTGCGCTGTTAAACCCTCATTTGTGAGACGGCGTTTGAGTCGCAGGCGGGCGTCGTGTAGAAGTTTGTACAGCGCGTTGCGATTGGTCTTCATGCGTTTGGCGGCCTCTTCGAGGGGTACATCCTGGATGCTCAAAAGCATAAGAGCTTCGCGCTGTTTGGGAGTTAATTCCTGCTCCAAAATACGGCGGACGCGTGCCATCATATCGGCCTGTTCGACGGTCTCTGCCGGGCCGGGCTGACGATCCGCTATGATGCGCGCCGGAACGGGCAATTCCTCATTGTCCACAATTTCGTCGAGGGAAGAATCCTGCCAGCGCTTGCGGCGCAACTCTGTCAGCGCAATGCGGACGGCGATCTTGTGCACCCAGGTGGTGAACATACTGCGTCCCTCGAAAGTGTCGAGCTGGTCGAGGACGCGCAAAAGAGTCTCCTGGGTCACTTCATCAACAAGCGGAGCGAAGAGCGCAGAATCGGGAGAAAGCCAGCGTGAGAGCGCGTAGGGGAGTCCGTGTGCGACAATCTCGCGCAGATCGGTCAGCGCTGCTTCGCGCGCCGCGCCGTCAGCGCGCAGGTCATTCAGCCAGGATTCGTTGGAACGGTTTGCCATGAATGGCAAAATTATATCAGAGGCAGGCAGTGCAACAATGTAGAAAAAGATTTTACATATAAAAGTTTAACGCAGCGATGAAAATTCAATTCCCCAAGTTTTGAAAGAGGAATTCTTATCTGCTAATCTACGCCAACCACCGCGAATTTTTTTACAAGATCAGCGTAAATTCTCGAAGCACTCACGAGTCCTCGTAGAGGAAACCCACAGGAATCAAAAAGACCATCGCAATGATGATCTTTTGTGGTGGGCGCGGAGGGGCTCGAACCCCCGACCTCATGTGTGTGATACATGCGCTCTAACCAACTGAGCTACGCGCCCGGAGTGTTCGGGATTATAGCCGAGATAACTTCCTTTCGCAAGGCTGGCCTACGGAGGAGGCAAAACATCCCACGGATCGATGACCGCAGTCGCCGTGCGGACTTCAAAATGCAGATGTGGGCCAGACGCATGACCGGTCGCACCGGCCGCGCCGATTGTTTGACCCTGGCTTACGTTGTATCCACATTCCACAAAGATTGCGCTCAAGTGCGCGTACAGTGTCTGGAAGCCGGTACCGTGGTCAATCATGATCATGTTACCGTAGCCGTAGCTGTTCGGCCCGGCGTACACCACCACACCGCCGTCGGCCGCGTAGATGTTGTCACCTAGGTTAGCTGCCAGATCGATGCCGAGATGATTCGTCTTGGTGGAATAATCGAAGCCGGAAAGATAATGCCTATCAGTCGGAAAAACAAACGCGCCCGTCCCAACTGCACCGCCTGTTATAGGTGGACAAGAGCCAGAGCCCGCGACCTGAGCTGAGGCCGGATTTGTGCGGCTGATTCCTAGCGGCACAGAACCTGGCGCGTGATATTGATAGACGCCGCCAGGTATAAGGATCCACGTTCCAGGTTGGATGTTGGGGTGAGCATAATCACCGATCGTTGCCGGGTCCAGGTGATTGGTCGGATAGTTAATAATATCCTCCGGCTTCACCTTATAAAACGCTGCTACTCCATTCAAACCTTCACCGGCCTGCCATTCCCTATAAACGCCGTCCACCGGCAGGATGGTCAATACCTGACCGGCCTTGAGATTATGCGGGTCGTCCAGCAGGAGATAGTAGTTCGCCGAAAATATCGTTTGAGGTTGAAGGCCGTTATTCGCGGCAATACCTGATACTGTGTCGCCCGGTTGCACCGTATATTTTGTTATGTCCTGCCGTGCCCGTGTTGAGACATTAGTGTGCGGATTCGTTTGACGCAGGATGCCGAAGGATGATAGATCGAGGGCCGGTGATGACGTAGTCAGGGGCGCGTTCGCTGCCGTGGTCGGACCTTGAAGCGGCCCGCCATTTCCCTGAGCTTTTGCATCCGGCTGACGGAAATACATCTGCGCCAGCCAGATCACGATCACAATTGCCAGCATTGAAAAGATATTCGTTGCGGCGCGCAACAACGACTCGCCCAACCCCATTTGGATCAGGCTTTGCATCCAATTAGAAACGCGGCTCGGTTTGGGGATGAAGGAGGTTTCTTTCGGCTCAGATTCCCCTGTTTGAGCCGTTGATTTTTCTTTGAAATTTTTCTGCATTTGTTCTCCGCAAAAAATAATAACATGCCGAAAATCGACCGTCAAGCAAGCCTGCCAAACGCTAACCTGACGTTAAGCCTGCGTTCTCTGCACGCCAAATTTATGAAAGTAATTTGTCAAAACCAGCACACTCACATCTTTGTGAGGAAGTTCTTGCTCGAAGCAATCCCCAACTTAAGCGGGCACGACACATTCTGCGCGGTCAACAGACGGACTATTCACCAGCGTCGAAACGGGATAGGCTTCCATCAGTTCGGCGGGGAAAGGTTTGATTAACGGTTGCAGGCTTTCGGGAGTCCGAGGCGCAGCCTCCAGCCATTGGGCGTAATCGGTTGGATGCAGGATCACCGGCATTCGGTCATGGATCGGCGCCATGAGTTGGTTGGGCGTGGTCGTGATGATCGTGCAGGAACGGACTGTCGAGCCGTCAGGCGCGTGCCACTCGTCCCACAGACCGGCGAAGGCAAACACACTGTGCGTCTTGAGATGGATGAAATGCGGAATTTTTGTTTTTGTACCGGGTTGTGATTTCCACTCATAGAAGCCATCTGCCAAAATCAAACAGCGTTTATATTTATATCCGCCGCGGAAGGACGGCTTCTCAGCCAACGTCTCGCCGCGTG
>JAJYOH010000554.1 GCA_021796315.1 Chloroflexota bacterium | reverse complement strand
CAAGGTCAGACTCGGGATGATGCCACAACCAATGCGAGTGGCGATTTCTATTTTTACCTGCCTCAATCAACCAACGGAACATGGCAACTGGGCTATGTTTCATTGGCCTGTACGAGCAATGCTATGTCCGCAAATTGCAAATGCTCTGCGACCCCGTGTGGTCAACCTAATCCGCCTTCCACGATGATCAGCCTGCCCTTGCAGGAAGCATTGAACTTTGTTTGGAAATAAAAATACAAATCTTACTTCGTCCAACTAATAAGGTTTTACAAAAAGTCCGCCGAGTTTTCAGAATTCGGCGGACTTTGCCTCGTTCAAAATGCGATTATTTCATCCATTGTTTATGATGCCAAGAGCGGCGAACCAACCATCCAATATAAACTGAATGTAATACCCTGCTGCCAGGATGAGCAGCACGTAGAGACTGGTAGTCACCCAATTGCGTGTGAGCCTGTGAGTCAGGAAGTCCCGCCCATGCTCGCCGAAGAGCACCAGCATCATGCTCGATGAGAACGTGAACAGAAATAGATAAATGCCAAACGGCGAGTAGCTCACGGTCGTTTCGCCCTGATAAACATCATAAATGGGCAGGAAAACCAAATAACCACTGATGACCAGGCCTATTAATAGGATCCACAATCCCAGTGTTCTAGCCTGGCAGTTCTCTGTCTTCAGATTATCCAACTGCATATAACCTCTGTCGTAAAAAAGAAATGATGTAAATATCGATCTAAAGGATTATTCGGACTCAAAGGATTTATTGCCGCGTGCTCGTTTGACTTCAGATCGTTTCTTCTTGGATTGTAAACGCTTCTCTCTGGACCCGGCAGTGGGCCTCGTTTTCTTGCGCGGCTTCGGCGCTTCGAGTGACTTCCGCACGAGCGCAACGAATCGTTCGATGGCATCAGCGCGATTTTGTTCCTGTGTTCGGAAGCGCCGCGCTTCGATGATGAGAACGCCTTCGCTTGTGATTCGTTTCCCCGCCAATTTGACCAGCCGCGCTTTGACATCAACCGGCAAAGACGAATTGGCCCACACGTTGAATCTCAATTGAGCAGCCGTCGCCACCTTGTTGATATTCTGCCCGCCCGGTCCCGCCGCGCGGATGAAGTCAAAGGTAAGCTCGCTTTCATTAATGCGGATGGATGAATTAATTTCAAGCATGATGGAATTATAAAGCAATATAAAACCCCTCTCCCGGTTTTGGGAGAGGGGCAGGGGTGAGGGCAGGTTAGAACATCAGGCTGTTGATCTTGTCAATCATGGCGGGAGCCGGTCTGAGGTCCGCTTCGGTGAGGCGGTTGAGAGGGGTGTCGGTCAGATTGTAAGTGTCGGTCAGCGCCGGTTTGCCGGTGTCCACATAAAGAAGTCCGGTGATGAGCCAGTTATTGCGCTGGGCTTCTTCCATCACGCGCAAAGCCTCGAAGCGATCGGTCGGATCGTAACTCTTTTCGAGATTCTTCAAGATGACCGTCGAACCATCGTGCATGCTTACTTCGCGCACTTCGCCATCTTCCATTTCGCGTTCGAGAATGATCTCATTGCGCGGAGCAACGTAGGTGATGTCGTGCAGAGGTTCTTCGTGTTCCTTGCCCCAGGCATATGAGTGGTAAGTAGTGTCCTGATTATTGAATGTTACGCACGGACTGATGATGTCGAGCAAGGCAGTGCCATTGTGGGCGAGGGCGGCCTTGAGTAATTCTTTGACCTGCTTGGGGTTGCCCGCGAAAGAGCGCGCCACAAAAGTGGCATTGGATGCAAGCGCTTCCATGCAAATGTCGATTGGCATGTATTGATTGACCCCCTGATGCTTGAGGCTCAAGCCAACTTCAGACGTGGCCGAGAACTGGCCCTTGGTGAGTCCGTATACGCCGTTGTTCTCAACGATGTAAACCATGTTGACGTTGCGGCGCACGATGTGCTTGAATTGCCCCATGCCAATGCTGGCGGTATCGCCGTCGCCGGAAACACCCAAGCCTTTGACGTGATGATCGCCGAACAACGCGCCGGTGGCGATGGACGGCATACGTCCATGCAGGCTGTTGAAGCCGAACGAGCGGTTCATGAAATAAGTCGGCGACTTGCTCGAACAACCGATGCCGCTGAACTTGACCATGTTCTCTGGCATGATGTTTGTTTCATAAAGCGCGGCGATAATTTGATTTGAAATCGAGTTGTGCCCGCAGCCCTGGCAGAGTGTACTGGGCGCGCCGCGATAATCATTTTTTGCGAGACCGGCGAGATTTACCTGTACGTTTACGCCAGCCATTGGAAGAGTTTCAGTCATTTTTGTTACTCCTTTTTGTGTTCGTTTTATTCACGCAAGATCGAACACGATCATTTATTTACCTTTGACTTTTGACTTTGTTGCAGATTTCTTTTTGGCGGGTGATGCCTTTTTAGTCGCAACTTTCTTCGACGCTTCGACACGGCTCAGCGCAGGCTTGTGAGCGGCCACCATTTTCTTTGCCTTTGCTTTGGCTGGAGATTTTTTCGCAACGCTGACGGCTTTGGCCGTTACCGGTTTTTTATATTTTGCCAAAATTCCTTCGCGCACCCACCTGGCGGAGGCAGGCAACCCGTCGCCAAACGCTACAGATTGGAAGCGCGTGCCGTATTCGGGATAATCAATTTTGAGCATTTGATCCATTTGTCCATCGCGGTTCATTTCAACCACGAAGATCTGGTCATACTTCTTGACGAAAGCCGTGACCTCGTCCGTGAAGGGCAGGGCACGCACGCGCAGGAAATCTGTTTTTAGTCCATGCTCAGTCGCGAGTTGATGCTGAGCTTCGAGCACCGCGGCTTCCGTCGAACCGAAGGCGATGATACCGGCCGTCGCTCCGCTCATCTTATGCAGTACCGGCGCGGGGATGTATTTCTTGGCGGTCTCATGTTTCTTCTTGAGCCTATCCATATTTTTCAGCCAGATTGAGGCCTCTTCGCTATACTTGGCATATTCATCGTGGCCGGTGCCGCGGGTAAAGTATGCGCTTACCGGACTCTTGTTGCCCGGCACGGTGCGATAAGCAATGCCGTCGCCGTCTTTGTCGAGATAGCGTCCCCAATTTCCTTTGATCTCTTCGAGATCTTTTTCCCATAAAACTTTACCGCGATCCATCGGCGTGTTTGGATATTGGAAAGGCTTGCTCATCCACTGGTTCATGCCCATGTCGAGATCGCTCAACACAAAGACCGGAGTCTGCAAACGCTCGGCAATATCGAAAGCCTTCCAGCCGAACTCGAAGCACTCGTCCACGCCGCCGGGCAGCAAAATAACAGATTGAGAATCGCCGTGACCGATGAAAGCCACAAACGTCAGGTCGCCCTGGGATGTGCGAGTCGGCAGACCGGTCGAGGGGCCGATGCGGGTCACATCCCAAATAACGACGGGGACTTCAGAGTAATATGCCAATCCGGCAAACTCGGTCATCAGGCTCAGGCCTGGGCCGGATGTGGAAGTCATGGAACGAAGTCCGCTCCAGCCTGCGCCGATGGACATACCGATCGCGGCTAATTCATCTTCCGCCTGGACAACAGCGTAAGTGTGTTTGCCGTCGTCGCGCTTGCGAAGCTGGGGCAGGTACTCGTTCAACGCTTCGGCGAGACTGGTGGCCGGTGTGATTGGATACCACGCCACGAACTGCACTCCACCGAAGATCGAACCAAGCGCGGCGGATGTATTACCGTCAGCCATGATGAGACCATCGGTCTTGTTCATCGGCTCAACGTAGAACGGATCTTTTTTTTCAAGGTTAACCTTGGCCCATTCTGCAGCAGCCTTGACTGTGTTAAAGTTCATGTCGATCGGTTTCTGTTTGCCCTTAAAATGGAAAGTCAGTGCAGCGTTGATCTTGTCCAAGTCTATGCCAAGCATCTGTGCCAGTACACCGACGTAAACCATGTTGCCGACGAGATCACGATAATCGCTGGGAATGTTCGGATCGCCGCGCACGATGTTTTTTACCGGCATGGGATAAGCGCTAATATCCGTGCGGGTGACGGGTTGCTTGATGTCGTCAGAGTAAAAGAAAGCCCCGCCAACGGCGGTCTCTGCCAGG